>NZ_BAABMR010000009.1:0-176766 GCF_054767495.1 Acidiphilium sp. MT5 | reverse complement strand
GCAACCAATAGAGAATCATAACCAACTGAAATCACTCACCTTAATTTTCGGTCAGACACTTAGAAGTGCTTGTCGCCCTGATCGTCGGTAAGACCATCGCGCCGGGCATGCTTGTGAATTCTAGAATTCTATTTGCGTGGGGGCAAGACCGCTTGGTGCCTTCAATCTTTGCAGAGACGAATAGACATCGTGCGCCGGTCGCAGCACTAACGTTGGTTGCTACACTTGCAACGTTGTTTCTCTTGCAAACCGCCTATATTGGCTGGGCGCTCGGTGTCGTGATGCGAGCCCTTAGCACAATTCTTGTCTGGTTCTTGGTCGCGGCAAGTGCGCTGGCATTGCGGTTCAACCATCGTTTTGAGGGGGTTGCCTGGGCAAGTACGCTCCGGAACGATCCATGGATGATTGTTGCAGCGATGACGTCAATCGTCATATGTGCGGTCATGACATTTTCAATCGCCGTTGTTCCCCATACGCCGATCGTGTTTCAACCACTTTTCCAAGGTGCAATCGCAGCGGCGTTGGCTTGGGTCTTGCTGCGCCGAGCAAGAGCGCGGGCGCGGATCAACAATTTTGACATCGAAGCACACGTAAATTTGCCACCTCTCGACTGAGGTTAGGACGTAGTCAGCAGGACGTGACAAAAGGTGATGGTTTATTGGGAAAGTTGGAACCGTCACAGTATAGCCGATGACGACATCTTCTGGCGGATCCTCGGCTGAAGGTTAGACTTGACCGAAAAACGACCAACCTCTCGCTGCTCGTCGTGCTCGGGTGTTGCTTTTGTTCTGCACAAAATGGTGGAGTTCACGTGTAAAAGGGAAAGTCAGTGACCGGGCAGATAGAGAGTGCCAACAGCGGGCGCGATGAGTTTGGCCGGATACGGTCGCACAGCCTCTTATGATCCGTCGACCGCATTGTGCTGCCTTATCCGACGGCCACCAACCTATCTATCCAATCCGCCCATTTTTGCAGCGCCTCGCCGACCTCAGTGAGATAGCGCGACCGATTATAGGTATCGGCCAGACTGGAATGAATGGTGGCATGGTTGAGCACCGATTCGATGACATGGGGAGGGGTGCCCATCTCCCCCATCATTGTCGCGGCGGTCCGGCGCAAATCATGGCGGGTCCATCCCGATGTGCCGGTCGCGTCGAATAGGTGTTTTGTCACCCGATCCCAATTGCCGAGCGCACCCCCCGCTTCATTCGGAAATACAAGCTCATTGGGCTGCCAATTCCCGGGGCGCCTCGCTATAATAAAGTTGAGCACTTGGCGAGGCAGAGGCAGGACATGGGGCGGCCGCTTCTTTCTGGATTTCGACCCAGCCCGCCTGGTGTCCTTGATTCGGGATCGCGGGATCGTCCAGGCCGGATGCGCTCCATCCCCAGGATCAAGATCGAATTCCGACCATGTCGCTCCGCAAACCTCATTGAGTCGCGTTGCCGTGTATAAGATCATCATTAGTGCAGCGCGGTGGTCCGGATATTTTGCGTGCCGCGAGGCACCCGCATGGTAATTGGAGCCACCGCGTAATTCGACTATTAGCGTTCTCAGTTCGTCCGCGTTGAGAAATCTCTCTCGCTGAATTGTTGGGCGCGGTTGACTGATGAGGGTGGTTTTGAAATCGACGTAATCACGGGCGGCACCCCATTTTAAGACGGGTCGCAAATAGGCAACCGCACGGGACGCAGTGCCCAGCGCCGGATATGAGTCCGCCCCACGTTGAAGATCCGCGAGGGTGAGCGATGAGGCGGGTTTATCGAGCAGCGGACCAACGACCAGCTCGACCAAACGCCGATAGGCTGGCCAAGTTTTGCTGTCATGCTTCACGACGCGGGTGAATTCATCCAATAGGCCCGAGAGGGTCATTTCGGCCGGGGCAGCCGATTTCTGCCGCGCAGCTTTCTTTTCGGCAGTCGGGTCTGCACCCTCTTGCCTGACCCGATAGCGTGTAGCGCCTGCCTGCTCACGCGCTTCAGAAATGCCAATCGTCGGAAATTCTCCGAGATTGAACCGGCGGTTACGCCCCGATTGATCTCTCACCATGACGGACCACATCGCACGGCCATCTCTCATGGCCCGGACCCGTAAGCCGACCGCAGATGCATCGGTGAGTTCAATCCGACCACTTGTATCACGGGCTTCTTGGATGGCTCGACGGATTGAAGCGTCTGTAAGACGAATCGATGGCACCTTTTCCTCCCGAATGTGCGAAACCCCAGGGTTTCAAGATTTTGGATGTTGGGGTTTCTCCGGGGTTTCAGAAAAGTCCCGACATCTTGAGACGTCGGTAGACATTCTTGGACACTAAATCAATGCGGCCCATCGCGCCGACGATGCTAACTCGTTGATTCTGCGGGGAGTGAAACTCAAAAATCATTAAAATCTATGGTGCCGACACCCGGGATTGAACCGGGGGCCTACTGATTACGAATCAGTTGCTCTACCGCTGAGCTATGTCGGCGCGCTGCATCGCTATAGCGATGGTGCTCTCGTCTCGCAAGGCGGGTGGCTACGCGGCAACGATGCCTTGCTCGCCGGAGAGAATATGACGAAGTGCCGCGATCAAATCATCCATCATCGCCTCGGTATGCTTGGGGCCGGGCGTAAAGCGCAGCCGTTCGGTGCCGGCGGGCACGGTGGGGTAATTGATCGGGGTGGCATACATGCCAAATTCGCGGATCAGGCGCATCGATACAGCGGTGGCGCGCGCGGCATTGCCAATCATCAGCGGCACGATATGGCTTTCGCTGCGCAGACGCGGCAGGCCGGCCTCGTCAAACTTGGCCTTGAGCAAAGCGGCGCGGTCGAACAGGCAGGCGCGGCGCGCATCATCAATTTTCAACCGGCGGATCGAGGCGAGCGCGGCGGCAACGGTGGGCGGGGGCAGGGCGGTGGTGAAAATGAAGCCGGCAGCCGTCGAGCGGATATAATCAATCACGCTGGCGTCGCCCGCGACATAGCCGCCATGGCAGCCATAGGCTTTGGCGAGCGTGCCCTCGATAATGGTCAGGCGATGCGCCACCCCGTCGCGCTCAGAAACACCGCCGCCATGCGGGCCATACATGCCAACGGCGTGAACCTCATCGAGATAGGTGATCGCGTTATATTTATCGGCCAAATCACAAATGGGCGCGATCGGCGCGATATCGCCATCCATCGAATAGACGCTCTCGAACGCAATCATTTTCGGCGCGTCAGCGGGGGCTGCGGCCAGTTTTTGTTCGAGATCGGCGAGATCATTATGGGCAAACACATGCACCTGGGCCGCCCGGCCCCCTTTAATGCCCACGATCATCGAATTATGGTTCTGCGCATCGGAAAACACATGCCAGTCCGGCAGTGCGTTCAGAATGGCGGTCAATGTCGCCTGGTTCGAAACATAGCCCGAGGTGAACAGCAAAGCGGCATCCTTGCCGTGCAACGCCGCCAACTCGGCTTCGAGCGCAACATGGATTGGCGACGAGCCGGCGATATTGCGCGTCCCGCCCGCCCCAGCCCCCATGGTGCGCGCCGCCTCAATCGAGGCTTCGATCACCTCAGGGTCGGTGCCCATCGCCAGATAATCATTGGAGGACCAAACCAGAATATCCTCAACCTTACCATCCATCGTCACCCGGTAATACGGGAACCGATCCGCCAGTTTTTCCAATGCGACGAACCGGCGATAGCGACCGGCGGCTTTGATTTCCGACAAAGCTGCATCGCATTGGGCGATAAATTTATGGGTTCGGTTGTTGGTCTGCATCGGGTTGGTTCCTGGTTTCCACGCAATATGCCCACCGTTCTGCGGGGCTTACAACCCTAAAACGGGAAGCGGAGCCATTCAGATGTAGGGCCACATGAATATATTCCAACTTCACGTTTATGTGCCAGCGATATTTTCACGCGGGCGGAAGTCGGCCCAAAACCGCCATGAATTCAGTCCATTCCCGCTTGGAAAGGCCGGATTCCGCCTGGGTCACCGTCTCGCCCGCGAGCATCAGGCGCAGCAGAACCAGCATGCGGGCGGAAAAACTCACCGCGCCAAGGCGATAATCCTCAAACGCGGCGGCGCTGAGCGGCACCCAAGCGCGCACCATCTCCAGCATCGCCTCGGCATAGACGCGAATTTCATGCTGCGCATGCGGGTCGGCGCGCAGCGAGAGAAAATGGAACAAATTATGGAGGTTAATTTTCCAATACCATTGCGTGTAGTAATTCAGCGTCAAATTCATCCGCGCCAATTCCCGCGCCAACCCCTGACGGCCAGGATCAGACTCGGCGCCAGTTTCGGCCTCATTCAGCATATACTCATAATGGGCATAATTGCGTTCGGCATCGTCCCGGAGGAGCGAAAGCACGGTTTGGGCTTCCTCGCCCTCAAGCACGGTGCCGCGCCCTTGCCGATTGCTGAGCGATTGCGCGGCGAGCTGGTCTGGGGCTGGGATATAGAATTCGCGATCCATCACCGAGTAGCGCGCCGAATATTCATTCACGCTCGCCGTGCGATGGCGGATCCATTGCCTTGCCACGAAAATCGGCAATTTCACATGGAATTTAATTTCGCACATCTCGAACGGCGTGGAGTGCCGATGGCGCATTAAATAGCGGATCAGCCCGGCATCTTCAGAGATTTTGCGGGTGCCCCGGCCATAGGAAACGCGCGCGGCCTGCACCACGGCGGCATCGTCGCCCATATAATCGATCACCCGCACAAACCCATGATCGAGCACGGGCACGGGTTGGTAGAGCATCGCTTCCAGCGCCGGCACCGTCGCACGGCGGGTCGGTTCGGACTGGGCGCGGGCGGCTTCCAGCGCCGCACGGTCGGTTTCGGTCAATATCATCTCATGTCCCTTTCGCAGGCGCTCGCGATAGACTATATACGATGCTGTTGGGCAACCGACTATGGCGATAAACGGTGCGTGGAATAAGCGTAGTGGACCCGGGGGCAGTACCCGGCGCCTCCACCATTTCTCTCCGCGAAAATTTTTTTAATCGCGGGACAATGGGGGCGAAACAGGCTCGACACGCGCGGTAAAGACCCATCTTTCGCTCGGCATTGTACCGCCGTTATCGGGCTATATCACAAGTGCCAACGATAACTTCGAGGCATTCGCTATCGCTGCGTAAGCGACAAGCGCGGTTGGGGGGGCACCGGGCAACAGAAGCCCCCCGCTTCGCGCCGAAGCTAAACCCCGTCACCAAACTAGCCGGTGGAACCCGTTATTGGTATGATACGGAATGCTTGATCGTATTTCCCTGGATGAGACCGACCTTGACGCCGTGATCGCCGCCGCATCCGCGCGGTTGCGCGCCGAACAGCGCGATGACGGGCATTATGTCTATGAGTTGGAGGCGGATGCGACGATTCCCGCCGAATATATCCTGCTTGAGCATTTTCTTGATCGGATCGATCCGGCGCTGCAAGCCAAATTGGGCGTGTATCTGCGGGCGATTCAGGGCGATTCACCGCAAAATCCCGGCGGCTGGCCGCTATTTCACGATGGCGCGATGGATTTATCCGCGAGCGTGAAGGCCTATTTCGCCCTCAAAGCGGTTGGTGATGACCCAGCGGCGCCGCATATGCAGCGCGCCCGAGCCGCGATTCTAGCGCGCGGCGGGGCAGCGCGCACCAATGTGTTCACCCGCATTCAGCTCGCCTTATTCGGTGCGGTGCCGTGGCACGCCTGCCCGATCATGCCGGTGGAAATCATGTTGCTGCCCGGCTGGTTTCCGGTCTCGATGGACAAGATCAGCTACTGGTCGCGCACGGTGATCGCCCCGCTTTTGGTGCTGATGACCAAACGGCCTTTGGCGGTCAATCCACACCAAATTCGCATCGATGAGTTATTCGTCACCCCGCCCGATCAGGTGCGCGATTATATTCGCGGCCCCTATAAATCGGCCTGGGGTTCGATGTTCAGAGCGATCGATGTCGCCCTCCGCCCGGCGGAGCGCCGATTCCCCGCCCGCACCCGCGCGCGGGCGATCCAGGCGGCGATTGATTTCATCACGCCGCGCTTGAATGGCGAGGATGGGCTGGGCGGCATTTATCCGGCGATGGCCAACACGGTGATGATGTATCACACGCTCGGCTACGCGCCCGACCATCCGGATTATCAAATCGCCTGGCAGTCCGTGCGCAAGCTGATCACCGATGCATCGGCCCGGATCGCAGGGGGGACCTATGTGCAGCCCTGCCTGTCACCGGTTTGGGACACGGGTTTGGCCGCCCATGCGCTCGCCGAGGCCGAGGGTGAGCAAAGCCCAGCCGTGGCGGCGGCGTGCCACTGGTTGATCCCGCGGCAAATTCTCGACGTGAAGGGCGATTGGGCCATCCGCAAACCCCACGCGCCGCCGGGCGGCTGGGCATTTCAATATAACAACGCCTATTATCCAGACGTTGATGATACCGCCGTGGTGGGGATGATTTTGCACCGCGCCGGCGACCCCGCTTATGAGCAGGCGATTGAACGGGCGCGGCTGTGGATTTTAGGCATGCAGAGCCGCTCTGGCGGCTGGGGCGCGTTCGATTCAGATAACGAGTTTTATTATTTGAACCATATTCCCTTCGCCGATCATGGCGCGCTGCTTGACCCGCCGACCGAGGATGTCACGGCCCGCTGCATCGCATTCTTGGCGCAGCTTGGCCATCAGCAGGACCGTCCGGCGATTGACCGGGGCGTGGCGTTCCTGCGGGCAACCCAAAAGCCGGACGGGTCTTGGTTCGGGCGCTGGGGCACAAATTATATTTACGGCACCTGGTCGTGCCTGTGTGCGCTGCATGCCGCAGGCCTTGATCATGGCGATAGTATGATCGTCCGCGCCGTGCATTGGCTGCTGGACCGGCAACGAGATGATGGCGGCTGGGGCGAGGATTGCGAGAGCTATGCCCATGCCGAGCCGGGGCGCTACCACGAGAGTCTGCCCTCGCAAACGGCGTGGGCGCTGCTTGGGCTCATGGCGGCGGGTGAGATGGATCATCCAGCCGTGGCACGCGGCATCGCCTATTTGCAGGCCAGCCAGGGCGAGGATGGTTCCTGGCGCGAGCAAGCGTACAATGCGGTTGGATTTCCGCGCGTCTTTTATCTGCGCTATCATGGCTATCCGCGTTTTTTCCCGCTCTTGGCGCTGGCGCGGTATCGCAACCTGACCCGCAGCAATGATCGGAACGTGGCGTATGGATTCTAGCGCGGCCCAGCGCGGAGACCTGAAATGGCGACTGGTTGAATTTTTCCGGCATGGCAGCAATGCGGCGCTGAGCTTTGGCGTTTTGTTGTGGCTGCTGGTCGCCGCATTCGGCGCCATCACCATCAACCCGCTGCTGGTGGTGGCCGGCGCCATGATGTTTTTTTTCAGTGAGTATGGATTTCACCGCTTCGCGCTGCATGCGCCGCCGGTGCGCCGCCTGCCATTCATCCTGAAATTACAGCATCGCTTGCATTACGATCATCATCAAGCACCAGAGCGGCTGGATTTGCTGTTTCTGCCTTTGTGGTTCTTGGTGCCCAATTTGGCAATCACCGCTGGCCTGATCGCCCTGATCTGGCCGCAGGCTTCGGTGATCAGCGCGTTGATGGCCGGGGTGGCGCTGGCGATCCTCTATTATGAGTGGGTGCATTTTCTCGCGCATATCCCGTATCGGCCGATCACCGGTTGGGGCCGTTGGATCAAAAAATATCATCTGCGCCATCATTTCAAAAATGAACAAGTATGGTTTGGTGTCACCAATCCGGGCTTTGATTGGCTGCTCGGCACCTGCCCGAACCCTGATGCGGTGCCGCGCAGCGCGCAGGTGCGCAATTTACATCGTGAGGATTAGGGCTGGTTGCAAAATCCATCGTTTGCGCCATGTTAATAGCTAAGTAACGGAGGGCACCATGAGCTATGAAATGATCGTCACTGAAACCCATGGCCGGGTCGGGCTGGTCCGGCTGAATCGCCCCAAAGCACTCAACGCATTATGCGACCAGCTGATGACCGAATTGGGCATGGCGCTGCGTGGTTTTGACGCAGATCATGCGATTGGGGCCATCATCATCACCGGCAGTGAGAAGGCCTTTGCCGCCGGGGCGGACATTAAGGAAATGCAAAACCGCACCCATCCCGAGACCGCCCTTGATGATTTCATCGGCAAAACATGGGAGACGGTCACGCATATCACCAAGCCGGTGATTGCGGCGGTGGCGGGTTTTGCGCTGGGTGGCGGCTGCGAACTCGCGATGATGTGCGACATGATCCTTGCCGCCGATACCGCCAAATTTGGTCAACCCGAGATCAAGCTGGGGGTGACCCCCGGTGCCGGTGGCACCCAGCGTTTGACCCGGGCGATTGGCAAATCCAAAGCCATGGAGATGATCCTTACCGGGCGGATGATGGATGCGGTGGAGGCGGAGCGCGCCAATCTGGTCGCCCGCGTGGTGCCGGCAGAGGCGTTGATTGCCGAGGCGATCAAATTGGGTGAGACGATCGCATCGCTATCGCCAGTGGCGAATGCGCTGGCCAAGCGGGCGGTCAATCGGGCTTTTGAGTCTTCGCTGGCCGAAGGCGTGCTGTATGAGCGCGCGACGTTTCTCTCCTTGTTCGGCACGGCGGGTCAACGCGAAGGGATGACGGCGTTTGTTGAAAAACGGGCGCCAAAATTTTGAGATAAATCGGGTGATGAGTCTTGCGACTCTGCCCCGACTTCAATATGTTGCGTGGATTCCTTCATTGACCACTAGATATAGAGGCGTTTCCCCATGAATGCGTCCGTCACCGCGATTGAGACCAGCCCGGATCAGCATCCGGTACGCTTTGATCTGCTCACCGAAAACCCGGTCTATAAGCCGTTCCGCTATCCGTGGGCCTACGAAGCCTGGCTGACCCAGCAGCGCGTGCATTGGCTGCCCGAGGAAGTGCCGTTGGCGGATGATGTGAAGGATTGGCACAAAAACTTGACCGTGGGTGAGCGCAATTTGCTAACCCAGATTTTCCGCTTTTTCACCCAGGCGGATGTCGAGGTGAATAATTGCTATATGAAGCATTATAGTCAGGTGTTTAAACCAACCGAAGTGTTGATGATGCTCTCGGCATTTTCAAATATTGAGACAGTGCATATTGCCGCTTATTCCCATCTTTTGGATACTGTGGGCATGCCGGAACTCGAATATTCGGCCTTCATGAAGTATAAGGAAATGAAGGACAAATATGACTATATGCACGGCTTCCGTGTTGACAGTAAGCATGAGATTGCGAAAACCCTGGCGGCCTTCGGCGGATTCACTGAGGGGCTACAGCTTTTTGCGTCCTTCGCGATTTTGTTGAATTTTCCTCGGTTTAACAAAATGAAGGGCATGGGGCAGATTATCTCGTGGTCGGTGCGCGATGAAAGCCTCCATTGTATTTCGATTATCCGGCTATTCCGCACGTTCATTTCGGAAAATCCGGAAATTTGGACCGATGAACTTAAGCATGAGCTATACGTTTCGTGCGCCACCATCGTCGATCACGAGGATGCGTTCATCGATCTGGCGTTTGAGTTTGGCGCGGTTGAAGGATTAACGGCCGCCGAAGTCAAAGCCTATATCCGCTTCATCGCCGATCGGCGATTGATGCAGCTTGGCTTGAACCCGTTATTCCATGTCGAGAAAAATCCGCTGCCCTGGCTTGACGAGATGCTGAACGCTGTTGAGCACGCGAATTTCTTTGAAGCTCGCTCCACTGAATATAGTAAATCATCGACCATCGGCGAGTGGGATGATGCTTGGACGTCGCTTGAGGATCAGAGCCATGGCGTGACCGCACCGGCCTGAAATCGGTCAATAACGGGTCGTCATTTCAAGGACGACCCGTTATCACGGGCGATGCTGCGCATCCATGTTATTCGATCGGCATGATTGACCGGCGCATCAACACCGCATCGTCACCGTTACGATAATAGCCACGGCGTTTACCCAATTCAGAAAATCCCTCGGTGCGATAAAGCAATTTTGCGGGTTCGTTCCGTGCAGCGACCTCCAAAAACAACGTGGAAGCGCCGCGCTCCCGGCATTCGGCGATCAACGCGAGCAAAATGGCCCGTGCATATCCGTGACGCCGCGCGGGGGGAATCACGCCGAGGCTGATGATTTCAGCTTCATCAACAATCACCCGCGCGAGGGCAAAGCCAATCGGTGCCTCATGATCCGCCAGCAATCCAAATCCGGTTGGGATTGCCAACAACGGCGCGAAAGCTGATTCTGGCCAGGGCTCATCAGGAAAGCTGGCATTTTGCAATGCGGCGAGCAGCGGGACATGGGCTATCGTTGCTGGAATGATCTGCACCATCGCGCCGTCAAACCGGTGCGGGGCGCAACCCGGCGGCGGGCAGCTTGGCTTCGGGCGGATCGACGTAAAGTGGCAAAGGCGCGATGATCGGCCCGCCGGCGGCAAGCCGGTGGCACAAGGCTTTGGCGATGGCACAGAGGCTGGGGATGCGTGCGGGGGTGAGCAGCACGTTAGCGTCACGGGCCGCGAGGTAGGAAGCCACCGTAATAGCGCGCTCGCCGGCAAGAGCGATGGGAACCGAGGGGGTTGGCACAGCATCATCGGCGAAACTTGCCGCAATCCCGTCACGCTCCAAAAACACCTGGCCGCGCCGGGCCGTTGCGGCCACCCAAAGCGGGCGGGTGAGGGCGGGCAAATCCTGATGGAACGCTTCGCTCAGCCGCACACCATGCACCGGGATCTGGGCCGTCTGGCCAAAACCATGCGCGAGCGCGAGGGTCGCGCGGATACCGGTGAAACTGCCAGGCCCGATCATGACCGCAATCGCCTCGATGGAGTGCGGATCAAGGGCCGCATCGTTCAGCGTGTCCGCGAGCATGGATGCCAGGCGATCGGCAAGGCCCGATCCTGCTTGGGATTGCCGATGAGCGAGCAGTTTTCCGTCCTCGACAATCCCGACCGATGCCTGCGCGCCCGACGCATCCAGAGCGAGAATTCGCGCAGGCGGGCGAGGGGTCATGATCAGACGAGCGAGCAGGCTTCCTCGAACGCAAGGCGCGGGCTGCGCGGGAATAAATCCTCCGCGACGCCATAGCCCAGATTGATCAGGAAGTTCGATTTCCAACCATGATCGGCGAGAAACGCACGATCGACCTTGTCTTTGTCAAAGCCCGACATCGGGCCAACATCGAGCCCGAGGGCGCGGGCCGCCATGATCAAATAGCCGCCTTGCAAGGTGCCATTCCGCATGGCGGTTTCCTCGGCGAGATCAGGGTTGCCCGAGAACCAGGCGCGCGCGTCCGCATGCGGGAACAGCTTGGGCAAATTCTCGTAAAAGAGCGGATCATGCGCCACGATCACCGTGATTGGCGCCGACATGGTTTTATCGATATTGCCAGGGTTCAGCGCGGGCTTCAGCTTTTCGCGCGCCTCTGGCGTGCGAATGAACACAAAGCGCGCCGGCGAGCAATTGGCCGATGTCGGCCCGAATTTCAAGATGTCATAGAGGGCGCGCAGCGTCTCATCGCTCACCGGGCGATCGGTCCAGGCATTTTTGGTGCGCGCAGTGCGAAATAGCGTATCGAGCGCGATATCATCGAGCGACATTCATCTCTCCAAGCAAAAAAATCAGATTCAAGCAGTGACTTGCTGTACCGCTTTGACCTCAGGGACATAATGGCGAAGCAGATTTTCGATACCCATTTTCAGAGTCGCCGTCGAGGATGGGCAGCCGGAACAGGCGCCCTGCATATGTAGCGATACGACGCCGTCGCGAAAACCGCGAAACACGATATCGCCGCCATCGCCCGCAACGGCGGGACGCACGCGGGTATCAAGCAATTCCTTGATTTGGGCAACGATTTCGTGATCGGCTGGATCGACATCTTCTACCGTCAGTGCCGCGTCACTGGCCATGACCGGGTGACCCGCGAGAAAATGCTCCATGATCGCGCCGAGAATCTGCGGTCGCAGCGCGGACCATTCGACGGCATCGGTCTTGGTGACCGAGATAAAATCGCCGCCAAAAAACACCCGGCTGGTGCCAGGGAGGGCAAACAGGGCGCTGGCGAGCGGGCTGACCGCTGCGGCCTCGGCGTCAGCCAGATCGACCGTGCCAGATTCCAGCACGGTGCGGCCCGGCAGGAATTTCAGCGTTGCGGGATTGGGCGTGGGTTCGGTTTCGATGAACATGATTGCTCCTAATCAGGACCGGTAAGGTCCTCTCTATACAGGATGGGGAGCCAGGGTTCAAACGGCAAGACACGCAGCAATGCGTCTGACACGGTTGACCGTCGCGCTTGATGGACCCAATTGAGCAAAATTGTTGGATTACGAATGATCGCGCCGCTAAATGGAGAATAAAATGGCTGAGCAGGATGAGATTTTTGCCCCCTATGACGCGCCAGCCGGCGGTTGGGGCGCCTTAGCGGCGACGGCCAAAGCTCTGCGTCGGCAAAGTGTGGTGGCGCGCGGGAGTCGAGCCTTATTGGCCGCCAATCAGCCGGAGGGGTTCGATTGCCCGGGCTGTGCATGGCCCGACCCGAAACACACATCGTCGTTTGAGTTTTGTGAAAATGGGGCCAAGGCCATCGCTTGGGAGGTCACCGACAAGCGTGTAACCCGCGAATTTTTTGCGACCCATACGGTCAGTGAGTTGGCGCGCAAGAGCGATCTTTGGCTCGAAGAGCAGGGCCGCCTGACCGAGCCGATGCGCTATGATCCGGCTTCGGATAAATATGTGCCGGTCTCGTGGGACGAGGCGTTCGCCATCATTGCGCGCCACATCAACCGGATGGATAACCCGCATCAGGCTGAATTCTATGTATCGGGCCGCACCTCGAACGAGGCGGCGTTTCTGCTGGGGTTGCTCGGGCGGCTGGTCGGCACCAATAACTTCCCCGATTGCTCCAACATGTGTCACGAACCCACCAGCCGGGGCTTGCCGCTCTCGATTGGCATTGGCAAAGGCACAGCGGTGCTCGAAGATTTCGAACATGCTGACATGATTTTGAATATCGGGCAGAATCCGGGTACCAATTCACCGCGCGCGATGGGCACTTTACGCGAAGCCGCCAAACGCGGGGCGCGGATTGTGGTGTTTAACCCGTTGCGCGAGCGGGCGTTGGAGCGGTTTGCCGACCCGAAAAGCACGCAGGATATGCTGCTTAACGGCGCTAAAATTGCCCATTTATATTGCCAGGTGAAAATTGGCGGTGACATGGCAGCGCTGAAAGGCGTGATGAAGCTGGTGATCGAGGCGGATCGTGCAGCGAAAGCCCAGGGCCTGAAGCCGGTGCTCGATGAAGCGTTCATCGCAAACCACACCCATGGGTTCGAGGCATTCGTTGCGGATTTGGACGCAACGGCGTGGGACGATATTATCGAGACATCGGGGTTAAGCCGCGAAATTTTGCAACAGGTCGCCGATATTTATTGTAGCGCGAAATCGGTTATTTTGATGTATGGAATGGGCATCACCCAGCATCGGCATGGCTCGGAGAATATTCAACAATGCGTTAATCTACTGTTGTTGCGTGGCAATATTGGCCGCGAAGGAACCGGCATTTCGCCGGTGCGCGGACATTCGAACGTCCAAGGCGATCGCACGGTGGGCATCGATGAAAAGCCAACCCAGGCTTATCTCGATCAGTTGGCCAAAATTTTCAAATTCGAGCCCCCCCGCGCCCATGGTCATGGGGTGGTGACCAGCATCGAGGCGATGTTGCGCGGTGAGGTGCGCGTGTTTTTGGGGATGGGCGGTAATTTCGTCGCCGCCGTGCCCGATACACCACGGGTTCAAGCCGCGATGCGCCAAATAGATTTGACCGTGGGTATCAACACCAAACTCAATCGTGGTCACGTGGTGCATGGCAAAGAGGCGCTGATCCTGCCATGCCGCGCGCGCAGCGAACTTGATGAGCAGGGTGGTGTGCTGCAATCGGTCACGGTTGAAGACAGCATGAGTTTTGTGCATGCCTCCGGCGGATTGTTAGAACCGGCCAGCTCGGCGTTACGCTCGGAAGTTGCGATTGTCTGTGGCATGGCCAAGGCGATTTTCCCTGACCGGTACACCCATATCGATTGGGATGGGTATGTGGCCGATTATGATCGGATCCGTGATTCGATTGAGGCTGTGTATCCGGATTTGTTCCATGACTATAACAAGCGCGTCCGTGAGCCGGGCGGGTTTCGCTTGCGCAACCCCGCGAGTGAGCGCGAATGGAAAACCAACACCGGCAAGGCCAATTTCTTGGTCTTCAAAGGTGTGGCCGAAGACCCGGCACGCACGGCCAATCCGGCGATGCTACGCCTCGCGACATTGCGCAGCCATGATCAATATAACACAACCGTCTATAGCAATGATGATCGCTATCGCGGGATCAAAGGCGATCGGATGGTCGTGTTTATGAACGAGGCGGATATGCAGGCGCGTGGCATTTCGGCCGGTGCGAAAGTGCGGCTGCGCACGGTATCGGATGACGGGATTGATCGGGTGGTCGAAAATCTGACGGCGATTGCCTATAGCATCCCGCACGGATCGATTGGTGCTTATTATCCCGAGACCAATCCATTGTTAGCTCTGGGGCACCATGATCAACTCGCGGAAACACCGGCGGCAAAATCGATTCCGGTGACTGTGGAAATCATGGCCTAATCACAACGGGTTTTTGCAAATGTCCGTTAGCGTTAACGACCCCTGTTGGTGAGGGGGCCGTTAACACTGATCGGCATTCGGCGCCAACAAATCCAATAAAAATTGTTGATAGGATATTATCGGCGCCCAATTCAGGTGCTGGCGCGCGGCGCTGGCATCGCCCACCGCCCGTGGAATATCCGACGGGCGCATCCGGGCCGGATCGGCCTCGATCGTGACGGCCAATCCCGATTGCGCGATTAAATCATTCAGCATGGTGCCAATCCGTCGTGACTGGCCGGAGGCCAGGTTGAGCACCAGATTATCCGGCAGCGTGCCTGCGTTGATCCGGGCCAGAGCGCGCACCACGGCGGCTGCGACATCCTTGACATGGATCATATCACGTTCGGCATCGAGATTACCGACTTTGAGAATGGGCGGTGCTAGGCCGGCACCAATCCGCTTTAATTGGGCAGCAAAACTGCCCATCGCGTAGCTTTCCGGCATGGCCGCGCCGATTTGGTTGAACGGGCGCAAACGCAGCAGCCGTAAACCGCGTTCGGCCGCGAGCGCGCCGAGGGTGAGATCGGCGGCGGCTTTTGAGGCGGCATAGCTGTTGAGCGGCGCTAATGCCGTCATTTCCGAGACCGGTTGGCCAGATTTGAATGATGCGCCGTAACAATCACCGCTGCCAAAATAGATCAACCATGCGTTCGGTGTGTGGGTGAGCATGGCTTCGGCCAGATGCAGCGTGCCGGTCAAGTTGACATCAAAACACCGGGCCAGATCCCGCTGCGCTTGCGGCACGGCGGCGATCGCGGCCAGATGAATGATGATATCGGCGCGTGCCTGCGTGACAGCGTCAACCACCACGCTGCGCTGTGCAATATCACCGAGGAAGGGGCGCACGATGGCATCAGGAAAGGCAGCGTTGATCGCGGGGTGAAGGGCACGACCAACAAACCCTGAGGCTCCGGTGATCAGAATCCGCGCCGCCACTACATCCCCTTCTTGATACGAACCAAATCCGCTTCAACCATTTCGGCGGCGAGCTGCTCGAGCGTTACTTCCGCCTTCCAGCCGAGGGCACGGGCGGCTTTGCTGGGGTCACCGAGCAGCAATTCGACTTCGGCGGGACGCATCAATTTTTCATCGGTGCGAATATAATCGGCGGCATTCAGACCAACGACACCGAACGCCATATCGGCAAAAGCGGCAACGCTCGCGGTGCGACCCGTGGCGATCACGTAATCGTCAGCGTGATCCTGCTGCAGCATCAGCCACATGGCGCGAACATAATCGCGGGCATGGCCCCAATCGCGCTGGGCGGCGGTGTTACCCAAGGTCAGATGGTCGTCAAGCCCGAGCTTGATCCGTGCGACGCTATTGGTGATCCGGCGGGTCACAAATTCAATACCGCGCAGCGGGCTTTCATGGTTGAACAAAATGCCCGAGGAAGCGTGCATGCCGAAGCTTTCGCGGTAATTCACCGTCATCCAATGGGCATAGAGCTTGGCCGCCGCATAGGGGCTGCGCGGATAGAATGGTGTGGCCTCTGATTGTGGCACCTGCTGCACTTTGCCGAACATTTCCGACGACGATGCTTGATAAAAGCGCGCTTGTGGCCGGGCGATGCGCACGGCCTCCAGCATGGTCACGGCGCCCAGCCCGGTTACCAAACCGGTGAGACTCGGCTGTTGCCATGAGGTCGCGACGAAGCTTTGTGCAGCCAAATGATAGACCTCATCGGGCTGATAATCCTGCACCACCCGGATCAGGCTGCCGAGATCGGTCAAATTCCCCTCAACCAAGGTCACCCGATCGAGAATACCCAGCCAGCGCAGCCGCTCGCCGATCACATCCGATGACGCGGATCGGCGCATCACACCGATGACACGATAGCCTTTGCCGAGCAGCAATTGGCTCAAATAGGCACCGTCTTGGCCAGTGATGCCAGTAATCAGGGCTGTGGGCATAGATGCTCCGTAACTCAGGTTTCGCGATAGCGGGGTTTTGAACGGAATTATCGTCGCTGGCTAGGGGAGGGCCAGAAATCGCGCCAATCATGGGCGGTCCGTTAACGATATGTCACATCGTTAACGGTTGCGCTGATCGCGGCGCGCACTTAAGTCAACGCGACACATTCTTTGACTTTGCTTTGGGAGAGCGATGTGTGGCGGATGACGCGATGACGGGGGCCGAAATCTCGCGCGGATGCCATTATTGCGTCTTCAATCTGACATAATCATCAGCGATGGTGCCGTATGACAATTTGGGTTGATATCGAAGACTTGCTTGCGCATTTCTACGCGGCCAGTCGGCCTTCCGGGATTCAGAGACTTTCCTATGAGGTCTATCGCGCACTTGCCCGCCAAGCGGAGCAAGGCGAGGCGGTGAAATTTGTGCGACATAGGCCGAACGGCTCGGATCTCGAAGAAGTTTTTTGGCCTGATATCGAAGCGCGGGTTGAGCTGGCGTTCAGCCAACAAAATGAAACGACGATGATCGATGGACCGGTTGATCAGGATATGCCAGCGCCCACGCGCGCCATGGCGCCACCATCGAGACTGCGTGCGTGGGGGCGCAATCTGCCTATGGATTTGCGGGCGCCGCTGGCCGGATTGGTCAATGCGGAGCGGGCCGCCTTGGCCGCGCAGCGCGATGCGATGCGGGCAGCCGGTGATTTGCTGCGCGGCTTGCGCCGTTGGGCCGGGCTGGGTGGCAGCGGCGCGCTGGGAACGGTGGCATCGGTGCCGATGCCCGCCTCGTCCACCGATCACGCTGGTTCCGCCGTCAAGCCGGAGCCGGGCGATGTATTTCTGGCGTTGGGCGCTTCCTGGCAGGGTGGTTATTACCCGGCCTTGGTGGAGTCATTGAAGCGGCGGTTCGGTGTTCGCTTTGCGTTCATGGTTTATGATCTGATCCCGATTTTGTGGCCAGAATTCGTCATGGCGCGCATCCGCGAGCCTTATCGGGCTTGGCTCACGCCGATGCTGCGGGCAGCCGATATTGTATTCACCATTTCAGAAGCGACCACCAACGATGTTTTGGCGTTTGCGGCGCAGGCCGGAATCCGCGTGCCCGCGACCCAGATTGTGCCGATCGGCGTTACCTTTCCCGAACGCACCTCACAGCCGGCACCCGTGTCACGGCCTTATGTACTGATGGTCTCGACCATTGAAATTCGTAAGAATCATGCACTAATTTTCAAGGTGTGGCGGCGCTTGATGGCGCAACTGCCCGCCGAGCAGGTGCCAACATTGGTGTTTGCTGGGCGGATCGGCTGGCAAACGGCGGATTTGCTCGCCCAGATCGAGAATACCAACCATCTCGATGGGTTGTTGCGGGTGATCGAGGCGCCCAGCGATCAAGAATTGGCTGCCTTATACCAAAATTGTCTGTTCACCGTGTTTCCCTCTTTCTACGAGGGTTGGGGCCTGCCGGTTACTGAGAGTTTGAGCTTCGGTAAGACCGTCGCGGCGGCGCATTGCGCCTCGATTCCGGAGGCTGGCGGGGCGTTTTGTGATTATTTCGACCCCGATAATCTCCATGATGCTTATCGGGTGATCGCACGTCTCATTACTGATCCGGATCATCGCCGTAATCTTGAGCAGCGCATTGAGCGCGAGTTTCGGCCTCCGTCTTGGGCTGATAGTGCGGCGGCGATACTCTCCACATTACGGCCGACGCCTATCGAGGCTGCGCGCCCGCTGTTGGTGGCCGAATAAGTGCAAGCCTGCGTCAGGGTGCTGGATGCAGCACCACGGTTGCCGATAGATTGACCCGCTCGGTGACGTTGCCGGGCTGCACCATCGGCGGCGCGCCGGGGCGCGCACTATAAATCATCGAGCGCATCAACGGCACAATGGATCCGCCGATCCCCATATTGATGGATTGAATCCGCCCCACTTTCATGCCGAGTGCGGCGGCGAGCGCGATTTCCTGGTCATGCAGCGTTTTGACCGCCGACTGGATGGCGGCATCGCGCGTCGCGATCGCCGTGGCGGGTTGCAGCGTGCCGGTCAGCGATTGCAGTTGCACGCCATCGGCCTGGAGCTGGCCAATCAGGTTCAGCACGGGTTTGGCCGCTTCACTGTTCGGCGCGGCTGGGAAACCGAGTGAGACCGATTGCGTTGCGTCCCACACGGCCCCGTGCTGGGACGAGGTTACCGAATAGCCGCCGGTGGTCACCGATAATGTGGCGATTTGGTTGAGTTGCTGAAGCACGCTGGCCATTTGCTGGTTCAAATTTGTCTGCGCGGTGCGGCTGTCGGGTCCGTGGGTTTGCACCAGCAGCGAGGCATTCATCGCATCGGGCGCGTGGGTTGCTTGGCCTGTCACATTCAGTGACAAAATCGTTGCTTTCGCCGTCGCAGACCCTGGCGCCGTCCCGGACCCTGGCGCCGTCGCAGACGCGGGCGCCGCTTCGGCACGGGATGCGTATAAACCAAGCAAGATGCCGAGGGCGATTGTCGCGCGCCAAAATCCGCGGCGGTGATGGTTAGGCATTAAAAGCTCCTCTGCGCCGCTGACGCAGCGCTTTATTGCAGCGATTCCAAACCCATCCTGCTCGGCGTTGTGTGGACGCAAGCTGGCGCGCCGGTCAATTAACTTTGTCGTAAGTCATCCGAGACCGGCCAACCGGGTCAATGGGGGCTTGCGTTTATCCAACCCAGACCGCATGAAATGCGCAATGCTCGACCAAACCAACAGGCAGTCCTCGATCACGCGTTTCGATGCCGGTATGCTGACGGCCATGCATGGTCTGGCCGCGTGGCGCAGCGCCTGTTTTGACCCTACCGCACCCGACTCGGTTTTGCATCATCAGCCCGCCAGACGCCTGAATACGCGACCGCAAGGCAGCGAGGGTGATGCGTCGGGGTTAGGCCGTGATCCAGGCGGCGATCCCGGTGATGATCGGGGTGATGATCGGGGCGCACATTATGAGCTGGCGGCGGTTAGTTCCGTTTCGCTCGCTTCGGCACTGCTCGACCCGGTCTCAATGGCAATCCTCAGCCCGGCTCTGGGCCTATTTGCGCGATCGGTGGATACCCTACCGGGTCCATTGCAGGGTTCCTTGCAGCATGTTGATGCAATCGTCACGCCGGTCGCTGGTGCTGATATTCATGATGTTCGCCATTTTTTATATCATGGCGTGCCCTCGGCGGTGATGTTGCGGGGGCTGTTAGGCGCAAATTTGCAGGTCGCGGGACCGGTTTTGCAGCCTTGGCAGGCCGAATTGTTGGCGGCTTTGGGGCTGGATCAGGGTTATTATGCGATGACCGGGCCGACCAAATTCACCCGGATTATCGCGACCGACATGACGCAGAACGCGGCACCATCGCGGTTTGCACGGGGCGTGATTGACCGGTTGCGGTTCCGATTTGGTCAGGATCATGCGCGAACCCGCCGCCTAATCGTTGGAACAGTGCCCGCGGAAATCGCAGTTGAAGCGGGGGAATTTGGCTTTGAGGCCGTGGAGCTCGCGGCGCTGACCATGGCTGAACAAGCGCGCTTATTGGCCAGTGCCACGGCGGTGATCGGCCCCAGCGGATCGGCACTCGCCCTGGTTGGATTTTGCGATCCGGGAACCGCGATTTTGGAACTGCAAACCCACGACGCATTGGAGGATTGGACGCGGGTTTTGTGCGCGCTGTTTGGTCTTGATTGGTATGGCTTGGTGACCGATGCCCCCGATGCGGCGCGCCCAACCGGGCTGGACCAGGCATCGCTGCGTGCCTGCCTCAGGCATATAACGGGTCCGAAATAATGGCACGGCTTCGTCTGGACCATGCGCAGCCCACATTCGTGCCAATCGCGCCGCGTGGTTTTGTGCCTGATGCGGTTTTCTTTGGCGCACCCCGGATGCGCCCGCCCTTCGGCGGACAGCGCATGGCCCGCAGCGCCGGGTTGGTTACCGAGGTTTACGAGGCGGGGCTGGTTGTGCCGGCTCCGTTCGCCACGCGGATGTTCGACCCGACGGCGCCCGAAAATGCGGGTTGGGCCGATGCTGCGGTCGCGACGGCGGCGCCGATCGCGTCGGGTGCCGCGATTCCCTTGGGGCGGTTTCTGACCGAGGGATTGGCCATTGCGTTATTGCAGCGCGATGTCATCGGCACGGTGCCGCTGATCGGCGCAGAACTAACGCCTGCACAGCGTGCCGCGCTAGAGGCGTTGCATCTTGCGAACCCTTTCATTGCGATTGATCAGCCTACGCGCGTGCGGCGGATGATCGTGACCCAGCGTGAAACCGGCCTTCATCAAGGGCGTCCCGCGCCACTGCATGCCGACCGATTCATGCGCGTTGCCATCGAAGCGCTCCGATTTGCTGTCGAACCCTATGAAATCAGCGCCCAAATTGCGTTGCGCCGGCTGGAACCGCTTTCTGACTTTGTGATTGCCAATCGGCTGAGTTTCGATAGCTGGCTCGCGAGCATGGGGGTGGTGACGATTGATGCTTCTGCCATGCGCATTGGCGGGCGTGATTTGGGATTACTTGATCTCGCGGCGGCCATGGCCGGGGCGCGCCGTGTGGTGATCGATGACCCAAACCAAGCGGGGTTACTCGGTTTTTGTGATCCGGGTACGCAAGTCGTTGAAATCGCCGTCGATGGGTGGGCCGATCCACGGATTGCCGCGATGTGCCGGATCTTTGCGTTGGATTGGCGCATCGTGCTGTGCGCAGCCCCGGTTTATTCGATTTCGCAGCCCGTGCCGTTGGGCAGTAAATCGTTGTTGCGCACCGAAATCGATATCGCCGGCGTTGCGATGGCGCTCGAGCTTTCTTGACTTTGCCACGCGCTTTCCTGATATAGGAGTTTATCGCAGACCGTGGCGCAGGATTGCGCGTGGCTGCGCAAAACCCTTGACCGAATTGGTTGTTCGATTTGTCCGATACCCAGGATGTTACCCCTGATTTTGCCGATCCCTCGGTCGATGAAGCGCCCGTGAACGGCTTTGCTTCGCTCGGCTTGTCCCCTGAAATTCTCCAAGCTCTTGAAGAAAAAGGCTACACCGCGCCAACGCCGATTCAGGCGCAAGCGATTCCAACCGTGCTGATGGGGCGCGACGTGATGGCTTGCGCGCAGACCGGAACCGGCAAGACGGCCAGTTTCACGCTGCCGCTTCTTGATATTCTGTCCGGTTCGCGCGCCCGCGCGCGGATGCCACGCTCGTTGATCCTGGAGCCGACCCGCGAATTGGCGCTTCAGGTGGCTGAGAATTTCGTGCAATACGGCAAACATCTGAAATTGAATCACGCGTTGCTGATCGGCGGCGAGAGCATGGCTGATCAGAAGGACGTGCTGACCAAGGGTGTGGATGTGCTGATCGCAACGCCCGGTCGTTTGATCGATTTATTCGAGCGCGGCGGTTTGCTGCTCTCGGATGTGCGCGTGTTGGTGATCGATGAGGCGGATCGTATGCTCGATATGGGCTTCATTCCCGATATCGAACGGATCGTCGCGCTGCTGCCGGTGCTGCGCCAAACATTGTTTTTTTCAGCGACGATGGCACCGGAAATCAAGCGTCTGGCCGATGCGTTTTTGACCAATCCGCGTGAAATCACGGTTTCGAAGCCGGCCACAGTGGCCACCACCATTACCGAGGCGCTGGCGCTGGTGGCGCCGCATGACAAGCGTGAGGCGTTGCGCCGGTTGATCCGCTCGGAAGATGTGCAGAACGCACTTATATTCTGCAATCGTAAGCGCGATGTCGATATTTTGTATAAATCGCTGACCCGCCATCAATTTTCTGCCGGCGCCTTGCATGGCGATATGCCGCAATCGGCGCGCTTTGCGACGCTGGAGGCGTTCAAAGCCAACACGATCCGTCTGCTGGTTTGCTCGGACGTGGCGGCGCGTGGCTTGGACATTGGCGGCCTCAGCCATGTGTTCAACTTCGATGTGCCGCATCACGCCGAGGATTACGTGCATCGCATTGGCCGCACGGGCCGTGCCGGACGGGAAGGGCGGGCGTTGACCATTGCGGCGCCAGAAGATCGTCAGGCGGTCGCGGCGATTGAAAAACTAACCGGTCATGCCATTCCGCCAATGCAAATCGAGGGACTCGATCCGGTCGATTGGGCGGAGGAAGATGGTCGGCGGCGGCGTCCCGGGCGTGGCAAAACCGCGGCACCACCGCCAGCCAAGCGCGGGGCCAAGCCTGCGGTAGCCGGGCCTGCCCGCGAGGTCTCGCCGCAGCCAGTCCCGCTGCAACCGAGTGCTGAAATCGCGCCCGAGAGTGCGGCACCGGATGCATCGCGCGGGCGGGGGCGCACACGCGGGGGCAGTCGCCGCACCGCACGCAGCGGCTCATCGCCCCAGGGATCGTCAGTCCCAGCCGAGCAGCCGATGGTGGTTCCAGCGCCGCACGATCAAGGTTCCGCCGGCGTGGTGCGTGGGTTTGGTCATGATGTGCCCGCTTTTATGCTGATTGCGCGCAGGCCGGGACCAAAGCCGGATTTTCATGTGACGAACGCGGAGGATGCGTCGGGTGACGATGTCCATCCAAATGATGAGGGAACGGAGATTGCTGCATGAACAAAATTGACCCATCGTTGCACAGCCACACTGCCCATAAAGGCGGTTTCGCGCCATTTGATTGGGCCGACGCGCTCAATTTTGATGGCCAACTCTCCGAGGATGAACGCGCGATCCGTGACGCGGCGCATGAATATTGCCAGGGTCAATTATTCCCACGCGTGCTGAAGGCGTTTCGCGAGGAGAAATTCGACCGGGCGATTGTGTCTGAGATGGGACAGATGGGTTTTCTCGGTGCCACTCTATCGACCCATGGGTGCGCTGATGCCTCCTATGTTGCCTATGGTTTAATCGCCCGCGAGCTTGAGCGCGTCGATAGCGGCTATCGCTCGGTGTTTTCGGTGCAATCCTCGCTGGTGATGTATCCGATTTCCGCCTTTGGCTCAGAGGCCCAAAAAGACAAATATTTGCCGAAACTGCGCACCGGCGAGTGGGTGGGCTGCTTTGGCTTGACCGAGCCGGATGCCGGGTCCGACCCGGGATCGATGCGCACCAAGGCGACTCCCGTGGAGGGTGGTTATCTGCTCAACGGCTCGAAAACCTGGATCAGCAATGCGCCGATTGCCGATATGGCATTAGTCTGGGCCAAGGATGAAACCGGGACCATTCGCGGCTTTCTGGTTGATCGGGGTTCCAAAGGGTTCGAGACGCCAAAAATCGAGGGTAAATTTTCGCTTCGTGCCTCGATTACCGGCATGTTGATGCTGCAAGACGTCTTTGTGCCGACGGATCATGTGTTGCCCGGCGTCAAAGGGCTGCGCGGTCCGTTCTCCTGCCTTAATAATGCGCGCTACGGCATTGCCTGGGGCGCGATGGGAGCGGCTGAGTTCTGCTGGCACGCGGCACGGCAATATACGCTCGATCGGCAAATGTTCGGACGCCCCCTGGCGGCGACCCAGCTTGTGCAAAAAAAGCTCGCCGATATGCAAACGGAGATTACGCTAGGCTTGCAAGGCGCGCTGCGGCTGGGCAGGCTGCTTGATGAGGGCAAGGCGGCACCGGAAATGATTTCGCTGATGAAGCGCAATAATTGCGGCAAGGCGTTAGATGTTGCCCGGGTTGCCCGTGACATGCATGGCGGGAATGGGATTGTCGATGAATATCACGTGATCCGCCACATGATGAATTTGGAGACGGTGAACACCTATGAGGGCGCGCATGATGTGCATGCTCTCATCCTGGGCCGTGCGCAGACGGGGATTTCGGCGTTCTGATCCTGTTGCGCCTCGCGATATCGTGGGGCTCGGCTCTGGTTATTTTCTGGAATTATCGCAGGAATGAGATCAAAGGGCGGTCATCAAAAATTTGAGATCATCCTTTGTTCAATTTTGAGTGTAGTCAAGGCGGCAGACTCTGGTCAGCAGCCAACATTAACTTGATGTTTATTCGACCTACGTTATAATCAATTCGGATATGGTTGTCGGCCGACGCTGTAGCGGGCTTTGTGCGATAAGCGGTTGGTAGGGCGGCATTTTTTTGGAATTCTTGCTGTCGGTTGCTTTTGAGAATTTGTTCGGTTGTGTTTTGGCAACTTGGTGTGGGGCATGAGGTATTTGAGACCGAAGGATGAAAGCGCTGGCCCTCAAGGAAGACGCCGCTTTGCTGCGGGTTTAATCGGTCGAATCGAAATTCCGGCCGAATTTTCGGCGCGTGCCAAGATCATCCATCTCGATAACTGGGCTAAAAACAGCTTTATGACCGCCATCCCGGGCGGTGCGATCGCGTTTATACTCCTGTTGCAGTGTGTGGCCCCGCTGCAACATTCGCTCGACATATTTTGTTTCGCCAGCATCGTTGTCGGCTATACGATCTATATCGGCGTTGGCGATTGGTGGTTGAACAATGCCGACCAGCCTGCAGATCTTGCGCGGGCGCGTCAGCTCATGTTTGCAACGCGCTTTGGATTATCGACGGCTTGGGCGATATTTTTCAATGTGGTGGTGCGCGCCGGCGGCGACCACGCAACGATCATCGTTGTCGGCACCGAAATTGCCTTGATCTCCGCGACCATGATTGTTGGGCCGTTGACCTTTGGGTTGGCGGCCTTATGGCCGTTAGTGATCGGGGCTGTTATGTCGGTTGGCCCCGGCGCCCCTGTCGAGTCATCGATGATCACCGGGGCGATGTTGGTGTATGGCCTCTATACATTCTACGCGTTTGGCTTTTTGAGCCGCAAAATGATCATCGAGACGCTGACCACGATACGCCTTGAACAAACCAACGAGACGATCCGGATTTTGTTGCGTGATTTCGAGGAAAGTGCCAGCGATTGGCTTTGGGAGACTGATTCTGCTTTTAATCTGGCGTCGGTGTCGCCCCGTTTTGCCGAGGTTGCGCAGCGCGATCCCGAAAAGATGGTGGGGCCGCTGATTGATGTGCTGCGCGGGGATGGTCCGCCGGAGCCGGGTTCGACGGAGGACCCTTTAGCACCGTTGCTCGATCAATTCGCGCAACTCGCGCCGTTGCGCGACCTCGTGATCCCGATTGTGATCGGCGGCGAACGGCGCTGGTGGCTTTTGACCGGAAAACCGATTTTAGAGGGCCCGAACCAGCGCTTTGTCGGTTATCGCGGCGTTGGTTCAGACGTTACCGACAGCCATCAGGCACGCGAGCAAAACGCCTATCTGGCGCGCCACGATGTGCTGACCGGGCTTGCCAATCGGGTTGCCTTCACCGACGCTCTGGAACAGGCCATGACGGCGAAGCGGGGCGCTTTATTGAGCCTCGATCTTGACGCGTTCAAAGCGGTCAATGACCGATTTGGCCATTCAACCGGGGATTTGGTGCTCAGCGCGGTGGCGCATCGGATCCGGGGCGCGATCCGCGATGGCGATCTGGCCGCCCGGCTCGGTGGTGATGAATTCGCAATTTTGCTCGATACCGACGATGACAACGAAGTGCGCGCGGTGGCCAAGCGGATCGTTAATATCCTGGGTCGGTCGTTCAAGTTTGAAGACATCACCGTGGAGATCGGCACGTCGATTGGCATCACCCTGGTCCAAACAGCTTTGAAATCGGTGCGGTCCCAGGCGGCGGTGACCGATCATGGCGCCGCGATTGAAACCTTGATCAGACAGGCCGATTTGGCCTTGTATCAGGCCAAGGCGGATGGCCGGGGCACTTGGCGGTTTTTCAACGAGGACATGCACCGCGATGTTGATCGGCGCCGTCATCTCCAGCGCGATTTGGGCAATGCCGTGAGTGCAGGCGCTGTTGCCGTGCGGTTTCAGCCGGTCATTGGCTTGGCACACCGCGATATGGTGGCGGTGGAGGCGATGCCGCATTGGCCGCAACAATCGGCCAATGAGGTCGCGCCCTCGGATTTATTCGCGGTCGCGGAACAGAGCGGCCTTGCCGGCATCATCGCGGAGATGATGATGAATGAAAGCCTCGCTTGCGGGCGGATTTTGCCATCGGCGATCAGGATTGGTCTCGATTTGGCGCCGAGCCTGTTGCTTGATCGCGCCAAAATTGCCAACTTGATCGATATCATCGCGAAATCCGGCATCAAGCCAGAACGTCTGGAGTTTGAAATCACCGAAGCGGCGCTGGTCGATGGCGGTGACAGATGCCTGGATCATTTGCGGCAATTACGCAGCTTTGGCTGCCGCACCGCGATCGATCATTTTGGGCTAGGGGCCACGTCGCTCGCACGCTTGCACGAGGTTCCGTTTAATCGATTGAAAATTCACGGTGATTTCGCTGCGCGGGCCGAGACCGATCCGCGATCCGTATCGATGCTGCGTGCCATGATCGATATGGCGCACGCCTTGGGCTTGGTGGTGACGGCGGACGGGGTGGTGAACGAAGCTCAGGTTTCGCTCTTGAGTGATTTAGGCTGCGATGAGGCCCAAGGCCCGTTCTTTGCGCAGCCGATGCCGCTCGCCGAAATCTTAACCTTCCCTGCCCTGAAAATTGCGCGGCTGGTGCCCCGCACTCAGCACTCGGGCTGAGTGCCCTTAAATGATGATGCTCAGCACTCGGGCTGAGTGCCCTTAAACAACAGTGTCAGCACTCGGGCTGAGTGCTCCTAAATGATGGTGCTCAGCACTCGGGCTGAGTGCTATTGGGCAACCGGGCTTCGCGCGTTACGCATTTTTCGGGCGGATCTGAGTCACATCTCGCACCGCACCGCGCGCGGCACTCGTGGTCAGCGCGGCATAGGCTTGCAACGCTGGTGATACGTTGCGCGGGCGGGGTTGTGGCATGAAGGCGTCGCGGCCCCGCGCGATCATCGCCGCGCGGCGCTGTGCCAACAGAGTGGGTTCAACCAGAACATTGATGCTGCGCGCTGGAATATCGATCGCGATGATGTCGCCCGGTTCGATCAGTGCGATGGCCCCGCCTTCGGCGGCTTCCGGCGAGATATGCCCGACCGACAAGCCCGACGTGCCGCCGGAAAAACGCCCGTCCGTGATCAGCGCACAGGCTTTGCCGAGGCCCTTGGATTTGAGATAGCTGGTCGGGTATAGCATTTCCTGCATCCCCGGCCCGCCTTTCGGGCCTTCATAGGTAATGACCACCACATCCCCAGGCTTGACCTGATCGCCCAAAATCGCGGCCACCGCCGCTTCCTGGCTTTCAAAAATGCGTGCAGGCCCCTGAAATTGCAGACTACCGGCATCAACCCCGGCGGTTTTCACAATCGCCCCATCTTCGGCAATGTTGCCATACAGCACTGCAAGGCCACCATCGACACTGAAAGCGTGTGCAATATCGCGGATCACCCCATGGCGGCGGTCCGTATCAAGACTGTCATAGCGGCGCGATTGGCTGAAAGCCTGGGTGGTCCGCACGCCGCCGGGGGCAGCCGCGTACAGCGTGGTCGCCGCCTCGCGCCCCTGCATCACGTCCCATTGCGCCAGTGCCTCGCCCAGCGTTGCACTATGGACGGTTGGGCAATCGCGATCCAGCAAGTCGCCTCGGTCCAACTCGGCTAGAATGCCCATGATCCCGCCGGCGCGATGCACGTCTTCCATATGCACATCCGCCACCGAGGGCGAGACTTTGCACAGATTGGGCACGCGGCGCGATAACCGGTCGATATCCGCCATGGTGAAATCATGCCCGGCTTCGTGGGCGGCGGCGAGCAAATGCAGCACCGTGTTGGTTGATCCACCCATCGCGATATCGAGCGACATCGCATTCTCAAAGGCCCGTTTGCTCGCAATGGCGCGCGGCAGCACGGTCGCGTCGTCCTGCTCGTAATAGCGCCGGGCCAGATCAACGATCTGCCAGCCGGCTTCGACAAATAATTTCCGACGGTCGGCATGGGTTGCCAATAACGATCCGTTGCCCGGCAGGCCGAGCCCTAAAGCTTCGACCAAGCAATTCATCGAATTGGCGGTGAACATGCCCGAGCAAGAGCCGCAGGTGGGGCACGCCGAGCGCTCCATCACCGCCGCCTGCTCATCGGTTTGGGTCGGGTCCGCAGCGCTGACCATCGCGGTGATCAAATCAACGGCACGGGTCTGCCCGGCGGCAACATATTTACCCGCTTCCATCGGGCCGCCGGAGACGAAAATCGTCGGGATGTTCAGGCGCAGAGCCGCCATCAACATGCCGGGCGTGATTTTATCGCAATTGGAAATGCACACCAGCGCATCCGCACAATGGGCATTCACCATATATTCGACGGAATCGGCGATCAATTCGCGTGAGGGGAGCGAATAGAGCATGCCGTCATGGCCCATGGCGATGCCATCATCTACCGCAATCGTGTTGAATTCGCGCCCAACCCCGCCCGCTGCGGCGATTTCCGCAGCAACCAACTGGCCCATATCCTTCAAATGCACATGGCCGGGAACAAATTGGGTGAAGGAATTTGCGATCGCGATAATCGGCTTGCCGAAATCGCCATCCCCCATGCCGGTCGCGCGCCAAAGCGCGCGGGCACCTGCCATGTTGCGGCCATGGGTGGTGGTGCGAGAACGATAATGCGGCATCGGCGGTTTCCTTGATCGATTTGGAATAGTCTACACCGGACGATGATGCAGCGCAAAGACGCGCAGGGCCGAGGCGAGCTTTTGTTCGGGGGCGCGGATTGCATCGATCTCGGCGATTAGGCGTGCCAGCGGCATCGACCGTTCCGCCGCAATCGTGGTCAGCACCACCCAAAAATCAGGTTCCAACGCGATCGAGGTGCGATGGCCGGCGAGGCTGAGGCTCCGCTTTTCCAGCACCGATCAGCTTTTGCGGGTTAGGCTGGCGAGCAGCGCGGGCAGAAACACAAAGGTGGCGATCAGCACGGCGAGCAGGCTGAGCAGCAATACCACGCCCATGCTCGCGGTGCCGCGATCAGCGGAGGCAGCCAGCGAACCAAAGGCCGTGCCAGTGGTCAAGGCCGAGAAGAGCACGGCGCGCGCCGTCGCTGAGCCGAGCATGCTGCGCATCCCGGCGCGCCAATTCATCACAAAATACACATTGAACGACACCCCCACCCCCAATAGCAGCGGCAGCGCAATGATATTCGCATAATTCAACGCCAAGCCGTCCAGTTGCGCAAATAGGGCGGTCAGCAAGGCCGAAAGCGCCAACGTGACAATCACCAAAGCGGCATCGCGCGCCGAGCGCAGCACCACGATCAAAATCACCGCAATCGAGATCGAAGCGAGCAAAGCGGCTTCGCGAAAAGCACCAAGAATTGTCCCTGCCGTCGCCACCGAAATCACCGCCGGACCACCTACATTCGGCACGATACGCTGCACGGCGCGCACAAATCGGCCAATGCCCGGTGAGGCGCCAGCCGCCGCTGTTGGGATGATTTGGAGCCGCACACTGCCATTGGGCAGAAACCAATCGCGCTTGATCGAGGCCGGAAGATTGGCCGCGGTAATCGGCTTGGGGTTCAGCGCCTGGTTCAGCCGATCCAATTCGCCTGGCAAATTGCCGGTGAGCACCTGATTGACCGCCATGATCTGGGCGTTCGTCAATGCCGGGAAGCGCGCCAAATCCGTGCCGATCGCGAGCATGGGTGACCCGGCAGGCAATTTGGGTGCCGCCTGTGCGATGGCCTTGCGCGCATCGGCGGCGGCGGCGCGGATCCGCGCGGGCGTTACGGCGGGCGGCGTTGCGGTGGCCAGCGCGGGTGCCAAAATCGCTTGGGTTTGGCTGATCATCGCAATCTTGGCCGATTGATGGGTGGGGATGAAGTCGGCACCGGAAATCACGGCGGCAACATCGGGCAAGGCGCTCAATTTGGCGGTCAGGCTGCGGGCATCGGCAAGGGATGGCACCAGGGCTTCGACGTAAAACGGGTTGGTCACGATATTGCCGGTCAGCGAGCGGAGCGTGCGCATCGCTTCGGAATTCGGATTCTGGGTATCGAGCGGATTGGCATCAAACTGCAAGCGTGCCGCAGACACCACGCCACCCAGCGCCAGCACGGCAAACCCCGCCAGGATCGCCCGGCGATGGCGGATCAGAAATTGATCGGCGCGCGCGCCCGCCGCAAAACCAATCGGCTCCGCCTCTGCGCGGGGGCGGGTGAGTGACAGTAAGGCGGGCAGCAGGCTGATGGTGCAGATAAACGCAATCAACATGCCCACCCCGGCAATCAAGCCAAGTTCGGCAACGCCGATGAAGCTGGTCGGCACGAACGCCAGAAACCCGCACGCCGTGGCAATCGCCGCCAGCGCGATCTGCCCGCCGGCTTCGCGGGCTGCGGCGTTCATCGATAGGCCAGGATCGGTGATTCGTTGACGGGCATCGCGCAGGCGCACGCAAAATTGGATCGCAAAATCAACGGCTAGCCCGACAAATAAAATCGCGAACGCCACCGAGATCAGATTGAGACGCCCAATCGCCACGGCGGCAAAACTGATCGTCAATGCCAATCCCGCCACCAAGGTGACCAGGATGGGCACGATCATCCGCCATGAGCGCACAGCGAGGGTCAGCCACAGCGCAATCAACGCCAAGCTGACCGCAAGCCCGACAAAGACGCCTTGGCGCAGACTGGCAAATTGCTCATCCGAGAGCGGAATTTGACCAGTGTAATGCACCGTCGCCTGACCAGCGCGCACCAAAGGCAGTGTCGCGATAATCTGGCGCAAAGCAGCGGTCGCGGCGCCGCCCGGCTCAAGCGTCTGGTGATCAAGCACCGGATGGATCAACACAAATTGCACATCACCTTGGGCGTTGCTGATGCTAGGAGCAATCAGATTTTGCCAGGAGAGAGAGGGCGGCGGATGATTGGGTGATGCCGCCAGACTGCGTTGCAAGGCGGTGGCGAAGCTGGTGATCGACGCCTGATAGGGTCCGAGATGCGCCTGCCCGCTGCTCACCCCTTGAGCGATCAAACCGAGTGCCTTGAACAAGCCTGCTGCACTCGGGTCGGCGCTGAGCTGCCCGAGGAACGGCTCGGCAATGACAATCGTGTTGAGCAAGTCGGCCAGCTTGGCTTGGGGTAGGAGCAGCAAACCGTTCTGGCGATAAAACGCGCCGCTGCTCGGGCGGCTGACATCGATGAAATGGGTTTTGTCGCGCGCGACATCTTGGGCGAGGGCGCGCGCGGTGCTGGCTTCGGCTTCAGGTGTCGGTGCGCGAATCACCGCCACGATCAAATTGTTAAATTGCGGAAAGGCTCGATCCAGGCGCATTTGTTGCTGGCGCCATGGCAAGGAGGCGGCAAATAAATGGTCGGTATCGGTGTCGATCGTTAAATGATGCGCGGCAAAATTCAGCCCAAGCGCAATGAAGAGGGCGTAGAGCACCAAAACCGGCACTGCGCGCCGATGACAAAAATTAACGATGGCGACAATCAAGCGGGTCATTCGAGCCTATCAATGTTCATGCGGCGCCCGTGGTTTCCGCGCCGATTGCCGCCTTGTCGCAGCGCAACGGCGCCAATTATGTTGGACGCACGCACCTTAACCTTTGACTAATTTAGGTAATCCAAGCGGCTTGCCAATCAGCTTGTCGGGCACCACGATGCCGTGGCGGCGCAGAACCGGCACGGCGCCCGGATGGATTGCGACGGTATCGATCCCCGCTTGCCAAACATCATGGGCGGGCACGGCGATGCGGGCGGTCGCAAGCAAATTGGCCTGGTGCAGCAAGGCCGCTTCGGTCAACGCGGCAGCGATGGGGTCCGGCAAATCGGCTCGGGCCAGCGCCATCGCCGGGGAGCCAACGGTCATCACCGGACGGGTCAAGCCGGGCAGGGCGGTGCGCGGCACGATGCTGGCGCTGACGCCCGGATCAAAGCTGCCTGCAGCGCGGCTGGAGGGGGCGGTCAAGCCGATCAGGCGAAACTGCCCGCCAGATGCGGCGCGGGCAATGGCGGGCAGGGGCGAGGCACCGAAAAACGCGCATGCATCCAGCGCGCCGGTGCGCAAGGCCGCAATCTGCTGGTCATAACCGCCGGTGATCAATTTTGCGCCCTGAACGCCGGTAACGCGCAATAATCCTGGCGCCAGCACCGCGCCCGTGCCGCCGCGCGGACCGACACCGATCCGCTGGCCGGCCAAATCATCAAGTTGCCGAATTTTGCCATGAACCAGCGATACGATCTGAAATTGCTGCTGATAAATCGGAAACAGCGCGCGAAAGCCGCGCATTTTCAGCCCGCCCGTCCAGCGCGCACTCCCCATCCAGGCTTGATTGGCAATCGCGAGGCTCGCCATGCCAAGCTGGGCTTCATTCTGTTCAAGCAGCAAAATATTGGCGGCACTGCCGCCGGAGGCGCGGAACGCGATGGGCAGGTGCAATGATTGTTCGGCCAGCGTTGCAAATGCGGGGCCGTATAGCGAAAAACCACCGCCCGGCGCTCCCGTCGCCATAATCAGCGGCATCGCGGGTGAGGGGGCAAGGGATGCTTGATCAGATAATTTCGTCGGGGTCGCGCGCGCCGTGTTTGATGACGCCAAACTGAGCGCACCAGCCCCGAGCGCGCTGAGGACAACGCGTCGTGAGAGCCTTGCTGTGCCAATGTGATCTGGCCCAAGAGCCATTGCGGCCTCCCCGGTTCTTGTCATGGTTCTGCATCACCCCCGAATACGGCAAAATCAGGGCAAAGCCTGCTCGCGATCATTCAAGCGGTGCTGATCACTCAAACCGAAAAGCGCGCTCCAGCGCCGCGAGCAACGCCGCGCGCACGCCGGGCTCGAGCGCAGAATGGCCAGCATCCTGCACCATCGTCAGGCGCGCCGCTGGCCAGGCAGCAAGCAGGTCAAAGGCCGTGCAAGGCGGGCAAATCATGTCATAGCGGCCCTGAACAATCTCGCCGGGCATTTGGCGGATCCGCGCCATGCCGCCGAGCAGCCCGGATTCCGGCAGAAAGAGCTGATTGACGAAATAATGCGCCTCGATCCGCGCCAGCCCGAGGGCCGTGCGATCCTGCGCAAAGGCATGAACGGTTTCAAAACTCGGCAATAAGGTTGAGCATGATCCCTCATAGACCGACCATGCGCGGGAAGCCGGCCCATGGATTGCGGGATCGGGATCGATCAGCCGCCGATAATAAGCAGCTAGAAGATCACCACGCTCAGCTTCGGGCAGGAAATTGACAAAACTCGCATGGGCGTCGGGGAAAAATTGACCAATCCCCTGTAAAAACCAGTCCACTTCGCTGGGGCGCCCCAGGAAAATCCCCCGCAGCACCATCCCGCTCACCCGCGATGGTCGGGCCTGCGCATAGGCCAATGCCAAGGTCGAGCCCCAGGAGCCGCCGAACAGCACGCAGCGTGGAATATGCAAAAAATCCAATAACGCATCGATGTCATCGATCAAATGCCGGGTGGTATTCGCCACCAAACTGCCCAGCGGCGTTGACCGGCCTGCGCCGCGTTGATCGAAAATGATCAATCGCCATAGATTCGGGTCAAAAAAGCGCCGATGCACGGCTCCCGCGCCAGCGCCTGGCCCGCCGTGCAAAAACAACACGGGCTTGCCGCGCGGATTACCGACCTGCTCCCAATAGAGCACATGACCATCGCCAACCGGCAAAAACCCCGATTGATAGGGGCCGAGTTCGGCGAATAAATCTCCGCGCGGCATCATCGCGCCTCAATAACAGCCGCAATCACCCGCTCGATTTCCGCATCGGTCAAATCCGGATGGATCGGCAAGGCGAGGATACGGGTGGCGATCGTTTCAGATACCGGCAAAGCCGCCCCGTCATGGGCATGCGCATAGGCGGGCTGATGATGCAGCGGCTTGGGATAATAAATCGCGCTGGGCACGCCTTGGGCCTGCATCCGGGCTTGCGCGGCGCTGCGCGCTGCATGATCGGCAAATAAAATCGGATAGATCGCCCAGGCTGATCGGCTCTGCGCCACGCGGGCGGGGATTGTCACCGCGCCAGCCAGCCCGGCATCATACGCGCAGGCGATGGCCTCGCGGCGCGCCAATTCCGCATCGAAAACCTCGAGCTTGGCGAGCAGCACGGCTGCCTGCATCGTATCGAGCCGACCATTCATGCCGATACGCTGGACATCGTAGCGCGTGGTTCCCTCGCCATGGGTGCGCAATGAGCGGTACAGCGCTGCGCGGTTCGCATCCTCCGTGAACAATGCCCCGCCATCGCCGTAGGCGCCAAGCGGTTTGGATGGGAAAAAACTCGTCGCCGTTGCGTGGGCGGCGCGGCCCAGCCGCGTATTGTCGAGCACCGCGCCGAATGATTGCGCGCAATCATCCAGGGTGAACAAATCATGGCGCTGCGCGATGTCGTTCAGGGCGGGCCAAGGTGCTGGCTGGCCGAACAAATCAACCCCGATCAATGCGCGCGGGCGCAGGCGACCGGCTTGGCGAATGCTGTTGATCCGGGCTTCGAGATGGGCGGGATCAATCTGAAACGTGGCCGGATCGATATCCACAAAAACCGGCGTTGCGCCCAGCAAGAGCGGCACTTCGGCGGTCGCGGTATAGGTGAAAGCGGGGAGGAACACCGCATCCCCCGGCCCGATCCCCTCGGCCATCATCGCAATTTGCAGCGCATCGGTGCCGGAACTGACCCCCACGCAATGCGCGGCACCGCAATAGCGCGCGAGCGCTTGCTCCAACTCAACGACTTCCGGGCCCATAATATAGGCACCGTGGGCGAGCACAGCATCGATGCGCGCCCGCAGGGCCGGGCCCAGCCGTTGTTGCTGGGCGGCGAGATCAAGAAACTTGATCATCGGTGGCGTGGCGGCGGGGGCAGCGTCGTTGCGACTATGGGTCATGCCCCTCGCTTAGAGCAAACCGGCGCCCGATGGAATCCCGGATTGATCAACCGGACGCCCATATTCCGGCACCAGGCGTGCCAGCACCGCGCGCACCCCCTTCGCATCGCCGCGCGCAATCAGGGTGGCAATTTCGTCCAGAGCGCGGCTGACAAAAGCCGCATCAGCCGCACGCGGCGCTGCCATCAATAAGCCGGGAAATCCTGTCTCGATGGGCTGCTCGCGTCCGTGAAACAATTCCTCGAATAATTTCTCGCCGGGGCGCAGGCCGGTGAAATTAATCGCGACATCAATATCCGGGCGCAGCCCGGCAAGCCGGATCATTTGCCGCGCCAAATCCACGATTTTGACCGGTTCGCCCATATCAAGGACAAAAATACCCCCCCGCGTGACCGGCAAAGCGGCATCCGAAGACCCCACCACCGAGGCTTGCAACACCAACGACACCGCCTCGCGCACCGTCATGAAATAGCGGCTCATATCCGGATGGGTCACCGTCAGCGGCCCCCCCCGTGCGAGTTGCCGACGAAACAGCGGCACCACCGAGCCGGTCGAGCCGAGCACGTTGCCAAACCGCACCGTGACAATCCGCATCGCTCCGCTATTGGGTTGCGTGCGCGCCGCAATATCGACCCCTTGGGCAAACATTTCGGCCAATCGTTTGGACGCCCCCATGATCGAGGAGGGGTTCACCGCCTTATCGGTTGAAATCAGCACCATCAACCCGGCCCCCGCCGCGCGGGCGGCCTCCGCGACGTTGCGGGTGCCCAGCGCATTGGTGGCGATGCCTTCGAGCGGATTGGCCTCGACCATTGGCACATGTTTCAAGGCTGCCGCATGAAAGACCAAATCCGGCTGCAGGCTCGCGCAGAGGCTGTTGATCCGTGCTGCATCGCGAACATCGGCAATCACCGCCTGGCGAGGCACGGCTGGGTCAGTCTCGGATAGTTCAAGGTCGATACTCCAGAGCGCAAATTCGCTGGAATCGAGCAAGGTCAGCAATCCCGGCCCGAACCCCGCCACTTGGCGCGCCAGTTCCGATCCAATCGAGCCGCCCGCGCCGGTGATCAGCACCCGCTTGCCCTGGATCAGCCGCGCCATCCCATCGCGATCAAGCGCCACTTGCGGGCGGTTGAGCAAATCTTCGATGGCAATTGGGCGCAGCGCCTGTCCCGCTCCGCCATCATCATGGGCCTGTGGGGCGACCAGGGCGGTTGGGCTTGGTGCGCGGGCAACCCGCAAGCCACGGGGTTCAGCCTGGGCCAGCACGTGGCGCAGGCTGACGCCGCTGATCTCGCTCCCGGCAATAATGAGCAGCGCTGGTGGTTCGCCCGCCGCATCCAGCCGATCAAGCACCGCCCCCAACTCGTCGAGCGCCGCGAGGATCGGCACGCCATGGATCCGCCGCCCGGCTTCCCGCGCTGAGGGCAGCACCAGCCCCAAAGCGCGATAGCGGCGGCGGGGATCGCGCGCGAGTGCGGCGAGGAATAATTCCCCCGCTTCGCCATCGCCAATCACTAAGGCCGGCAGTAAATCACTATTCGGCTCACCCCCGCCATCGCGCCGGGCGCGCAGAAGCCGATAGGCGAGGCGCGGGGCGATCAAACCCAGCGCAAACATCATCAGCAGTAAAATTGGAAAACTGAGCGAGGGGAGTTGCGCGCCGACACCAACCAGCAGCAAGGTGATGAGTAAGGTTGCTAAGCCGGCAATCAAGATAATTGCAAGCGCGTCGGCCAGACCGGTAAAGCGCCAATGCTGGCGGCCAAGCCCGAACGGAATCCCGATGAGCCAAATCGCCGCAGTGCCGGCCAGCGGCAACAATGTCGGCACCGGCGCCGGATGGGTGGGGTTAGCGAGCCAAAATGCCGCCAACACGGCAATGGCCGCCAACGCCCCATCCAAGCCAACATTGATCGCAATCCGTTTCTGACTGCGCGTGATCTCGAATTTCATCAGATCAGCCTAGCCGATCCGAGGCTGATCCGCCAAGGCGCGCGGCTTTTCGCGGTGCCGCGCGTCGTACGCGATGACAAAGGCGATTAGCCCTTATGCTGCGCGCGCACCGGCGTGGCGTGAACCGTGCGCACCGCTGCGATTTGCGGCGCTTGCGGCACCGGGAAGCTCAGATGATAGGCGCGATCCATCGCCGCCACCAGTTTCGCGTGGGCGGCGGTCGAGGGGGCGGCCTGTGCTGCGAGGGGGGCGAAGACGGCGAAGATTGTGATGATTTTTGCCAATTTGCTCATTGTAAGGCTCCTGTCAGGTTGAGCCGGTGCGAAACACCGGCCGGTCAGCGATTGACCTTGATCTCGCATATGGAGCCGCCAACAACGCGGGATAATCGGTTCGCCGGATGTAAGATCCATACAGCGAATGCATAAATCGAATTAAAAAATCGACTCGTTCTCAAAATTTATTCGCTATCGAAAAATATATCGTAGACAAAACAAGAAATTGATTCTATATTTTGATCCTTTCTGAGGGGGAATAATATTATGTCATCGAATACTTCAACAATTCCAAGTGGTACCACAACAACTTTAACGAGTTCACTGACTGGCAATATCACCTTCAGTAATAACCCCAGTGATTCTGGCGTGCTCTTGATCGACCCAAGCGCGCTGAGTTTCGGTCCAAGCACCTCGAACGTGGTGGCCACCTATCTTGGCGGCAATATTGTCAATTTTTCGCCGGGCGACACGATTATTGTCGCCAATGTCGAGCAAGATTACGCCAATTTTGATAAGGCGCCGAGTTCGTTAACCAATAATCAAAGTTTCGATAATTTCATCGCGGCGGCGGCAAGCGGAACCTACAACAGTTCGTTTGGACCCATCAATATCGGTCATGTCAATTTCTATATCGAACCTGGGAATACGGTCACGACGAATAATGCGTTGATTAATAGTCAATTGGGTGCCTCGCTCAACTCACTCGCCGGACCCTATCTCGAATCCCTCGATCAAGCGCTCTTCGGTGCATCCTCGATCAACGCCACATTGACGCTGAACCCGCAATTTGAGTCTGGATCAAGCTCGATCGTCGATGTCTCGATCACCACCAACACCCAAATCAATGCCTGTTTCACCCCCGGCACTCGCATCGCCACCCCGCGGGGGCCAATCCCGGTTGAAGCGCTCCAGCAGGGCGATCAGGTGGTCACCGCCTCGGGCGCGGTGCGGCCGATCATCTGGGTCGGCTCGCGGGCCATGGATTTCACCCGCCACCCTAATCCGGCCTCAGCGCAACCGGTGCGCATCGCCGCCGGTGCGCTTGCGCCCGGCCTGCCCGCGCGGGATTTGCGGCTCTCGCCGGACCACGCTTTGTGGCTCGATGATGTGCTGGTGCCGGTCAAGGAACTGATCGATGGTGCCTTGATCACTCTGGAGCGTGATTGCACGCAGACCGTTTATTATCATGTGGAGCTTGATGCCCATGATATTTTGCTCGCTGAAGGTGTCAAAGCTGAAAGCTTCCTCGATACCGGGCATCGTGCGTTGTTTGCCGATCGTGATGCGCCGGTCAGCTTGCATCCGGACTTGGTGGCCGATCAGGCCATGCAAGGGCGGCGCGTGGCGCTGAGTTGTGCGCCCTTGGTTATTGATGGTCCGGTGCTTACCCAAATTCGCGCCGGTTTGGCCGCTCGCCGCGCTGCAATTGGCTATCGCCTCGATGCCGTAACCCCGTGGCTACGCGCTGGTGCCAGCATCTTGGCGCCGGTTATCGATGAAACAGGCCCCGACATTGCCAGCCTGACCGTGCATCTGCCCGATCAGGTGCGCCAGGTCGATTTGCTCTGCGCCAGCTTCGTGCCCGCCGAGATTGATCCGGCCTCGCGGGATCGTCGCCGCCTCGGATTGGCGATCGCCGACATCCAGCTCGATGGCCACAGCCTGCCGATCGACGCGGTGATCAAAGCCGCCGACCGCCATCCCCGCGCCGCGTGCGATGCCGCGATCTGGACCCGGGGTGATGCCCGGCTTGATCTGGGCCGCAGCGGACGGGTTTTGACCATTTTATACAAAGCGCGTCCATTGGTTTGGCGCCGCGCGGCTTAGGACATTGTTTTAGATAGAAAATTTATCCGATCGGACGGTTCCATCTGATCGGATGTTGCCAGAGCGGGGCGAACCAAACGAAATATTAATTGGCGTTTTGGCCGAACCAAGCTATGATCGGGGTCGGCGCATCACGTTGTGGTGATCCGATCCCAACTTGTCCGCCGGCTTGATCCGTCGGACTCATGCTCACCATAAACCCGCAAGTGAAGGCGGGACAGAATAAGGAATTGCCCCGGTGGCTACTGAAAAATCTCAAAATGTGCAGGACGTGTTTCTGAACCATGTCCGCAAAAGTAAAACCCCTGTCACCGTGTTTCTGGTCAACGGCGTCAAGCTGCAAGGCGTGATCACTTGGTTCGATAATTTCTCGGTCCTGTTGCGCCGCGACGGCCATACCCAGCTTGTTTACAAGCACGCCATCTCCACGGTGATGCCCGGCGCACCGATCCAGCTGTTCGATGCAACCAAGGTTGAAGGCGCCGCCGCTCCGGCACCCGGCGCGGCGGGATCGACGCTCAGCCTCGCGCGGCAGGCCGCCATCGAGCAGGGCGAGGAATAAACAGGCTTGGCCAGCGAGCGCCCGTCTCGCGCCGCCATTTTGCTGCCCTGGGAACAGGGCAGGGGCGGTAGCTCCAACAAACGCGCTGCCGATGCCCGTCTTGGCGAGGCCATCGGCCTTGCGGCGTCGATCGGTCTGGTCATTGCCCATGATGCGATTATCCCGTTGCGGGCGCGCAAGCCCGCCACCTTGTTTGGTAGTGGCCAAGTCATCGAGATCGCTGCGGCGCTGCGCGAGGCTGAGATTGACGTCGCCATTGTCGATGCCGCGCTTAGCCCGGTGCAGCAGCGTAATCTGGAGCGCGCTTTTGCCTGCAAGGTGATTGATCGCACCGGCTTGATTTTGGATATTTTTGGCGCGCGTGCCCGCACGGCGGAAGGGGCGCTGCAAGTGGAATTGGCGCATCTCGCCTACCAACGATCGCGCTTGGTGCGCTCCTGGACCCATCTTGAGCGCCAACGCGGCGGCTTCGGCTTTCTGGGCGGCCCTGGTGAAACCCAGATCGAAGCGGATCGCCGGTTGATTACTGATCGCATCGTGCGGCTCAAGCGCGAGCTTGAGGATGTGCGCCGCACGCGCGGCCTGCATCGTGAGGCGCGCAAACGCGTGCCGTTCCCGGTGGTTGCTCTGGTTGGCTACACCAATGCGGGCAAATCAACTTTGTTCAACGCGCTGACCGGTGCCGCTGTGCATGCCCAAGATCAGCTTTTCGCCACCCTTGACCCCACCATGCGCTTGATCGATCTCCCCTCCGGTCGCCGGGCGATCCTATCGGACACGGTCGGCTTTATTTCCGAATTGCCAACCGAATTGGTCGCGGCGTTTCGCGCCACGCTCGAAGAGGTGGCGGGGGCCGATTTGATTTTGCACGTGCGCGACGCCGCGCATCCGGACAGCGCCGCGCAATATGACGACGTGCTCGCGGTGCTGGACGGTATGGCCGCCTCCGGCATGCTCGATCAAGATTGGCGCACCCGCACGATCGATGTGCTCAACAAGATCGACCTGCTTGATGCCAGTTCGGACATGCCCAGGGAAGCCCTTGCGGTTTCCGCCCTCACCGGCACCGGGCTTGATCGGCTGCGTAACGCCATCGATGCGCGTTTGGGCGAGAGCCTGGCCAGCGTCAGTTATCAAATCCCCGCCGAAGATGGTGCGCGGCTTGCCTATCTCTATCGCCACGGCGAGATCATTGCGCGTGACGATCAGGGCGAGCTGATCAACATCACCGTGCGGTTGAGCCGCGAAGATCGTGCGCGCTTCGAGCAGGAATAGCTGACCATGCTGGATCAACGCGACCTCGCCGCCATCGAGGCGCTGATGCGCGATGTGGCCACGCGCCACATCATGCCCGGATTTGGTCGCACCAAACCGGGGCAAATCCACACCAAATCCGGCCCGCTCGACCCGGTAACCGACGCGGATCGCGCCGCCGAAGCCGCCTTGATTGACGGGTTGGGGCAGCTATTTCCCGGCATCGGCACGCTGGGTGAGGAAAGCGCTGAAACTGACCCGTCTTGTTTCGCGGCGCTCGATCGCGATGATCCGATTTTTGTGATCGACCCGATCGATGGCACTCAGAATTACGCGGCGGGCTTGCCTTTATTTGGCACCATGATTGCGCTGATCGTGCAAAATCGGGTGCTGGCCGGGTTGATTTACGACCCCATTCGCAATGACACGGTGATCGCTCAAGTCGGCGGCGGCGCTTGGCTGTGGCGCGGGCAGGAACGAACCCGCCTGCACGTGGCGCCTTCAGTGCCGTTGGCCGCCATGATCGCCGCGATCTCGTGGCAATATATGCCCGAGCCGGAACGCAGCCGGGTGTTGCGCGGTCTGACCGCGCTCGGCCAATTGCCCAATTTTCGCTGCGCCGCGCAAACCTATCGGGCCATGGCGATGGGGGCGATCCATGCGTCGTTGTCGCGCCGAACCTTGCCGTGGGATCACGCCGCCGGCAGCCTGATCCTCGCGGAAGCAGGGGGGTTCGTGCGCCAGCCTGACGGTGCGCCGTGGCATCCCAACGCTCTGAATGGCGGCATCATGGTGGCGCCGGATCAAGCCACTTGGCAGGCACTGCACGCTGCCCTGTATAGTGTGATTTAGAGCAACATCCGATCCAATAGAATCATCTGATCGGATAAAGTTGCTCGCCACAACAATGAGCGAGAGCATTGTTCGTGAGCCTGTGCGAACGGAAAATGCTCGAGCCCAGCGTCTCGATCACGCCGATCATCGTGGCAGCTTTTCCTGCGTTAGCCGCTTGAGCCAGAAATTCGGCATATGGGCGATATAATCAGCGCGTAATTGGTCGATCGTTGCTTGCGGTAGCCCAACGGCGGTTGCGGTGAAAAATTCATGATCGCGGGTAAACACCAGATAGGCCTGAGTTTCGTTCATCATCAGCGTTTGGTTCGACATATCGTATCCCTCATGGCCGAGAAAGCGGCGAAAATCCTGGCGCTCGGCTGGGGTCAATACCGATATGAAGAAATGCTGCGTGTAGGCACGGTAGAATGGCAAGGTAAAAAATGCGCCGTGCGAAATCTCGTGGCGTAAAATCACGGCGCGGACATGCATGCTCACCCGCTTTCCCGCTCCGGCAGCGGGCAGCGATATCACCGCACCATTCGCTCCTGCGCGTAAATAACCCACGCGCTCCAAGAGGGCCCGAAGTTTGTGCTCTTGGGCATTGAGCTTTTGGTGATCGCGCTTGGCGATGCGAAAAAAGCGCCGGAGCGACCGTGCGGAATAATCATTGCCATAATAATAGGTGCCGATGGTCTGATGCGCGGCTGCGGCAGCGGCTGTGAGTTCGGGCCATGAAAGCACCCGATCTCGTGGCGCGTCGGCCTTTTCGATCAACGCGGCGATCCGGTCAAACATCAAGCCCTGGCTATGCAGCGAAGAACAATCGACCACTAACACCAGCGGATCATCTCGTAGCCGGAACACCATGAGATGACGCGGATGATTAAGCGCGATTGTTGTCTCGCCTGCCAGCGGAAACGGCGCCCGGTCGAACACGAGCCGGGACAGGCCAATGATGGCGATTGCCGCCACCAAGACCGCACCGCCGATCAAAGCGAACCGGCGAAATTGGGAGCGCGGCGGTTTGGGCTTGGATGTTGGCGGCTTGGATGTTGGTAGCGTGGGCCTTGGCGGCTTGCCGCCAGGGGGTGTCACCCGGACCGTATCGTCAGAACCCATGCGTCATACGATCCGGGGTTAACGGCAAGTCGGCGTGAATTACTTGCCGATATTGATGATCTGCACGCGGCGATTTTGCAGGTTCGGGGTCTGCTGCGGTGTTTTTACCAACAGATCCTTCTCGCCGACGCCCGACGCTTCCAGCTTCGCGGATGCAACATGGAATTTCGTTTCGATATAGGTGGCCACCGCATGAGCGCGGGCGTTTGACAAAGCGAGGTTCGCTGTCGGCGTGCCCGTCGTGTCGGTATGGCCAACAATATTGAATTTATAGCCGGCCAATTGCTGGCTGGTCAGCGCATGGCCCAACTGGTCCAGCTCGGCCTTCGCCTTTGGGGTCAGCGCTGCGGAGCCGGAGGCAAAATCGATATTGAGATTGACCGACCCATGACCATCAATCGGCGATGGGGCAGGGGCCGTCACAGCGTGATGCGCCATCATCACACCCGGATGGGCGGCGGTGCGGGTCAACGGCATGGACGGTGCGGCTTGCTGGGTGCCTTGGGCCAGCGGCACAATCCCGCGCGTGGTGGTGGATAAGGTTCCCGTCGGTTTCAGCGCGTTGATAATCTGTTGCGCATTCGGGTTATTGCCGGGGGCTTGCGCCAACGCGGCGGGGGCAACCAAAACGATTGCAAATCCAATCGATGCTTTGAGAAAAGTTTTCATGATGCGCTCCTTTGCTTCAGTGCGGATTTTATATCAGCTTTGTGATGGGCTTGGAATGCCGTTCAATCAGTGATGCCGGAAATAACGCGTCGTCGGCATGCCGCCCCCCGGTCAGTGAAGCCGTGGGGCGCGGTAGCCAGCCGGTCCATGATAAGCGCGGCGCGTCGGCACCGCCCAAGCGCATAATCGGGATCGCCGCTTGATCGAGCACCAGATTGATCGCGAAATCGCTCTCCATGCCGACATAGGCGCGGATCAGTGAGACTAAGCGCCGCAAGGTTGGCTGGTCGGGCAGTAGGGCTTCAAATCCCGCCCGGTCCAGCGGGCCGATACGCAGAATGAACCGCGCCTGCTGATCGAACGCCCGCGCACCTACCGCACAATCGCGCCCTAATTGGTTGAATTGTCCCGAAATTCGGCCTTTGGGCATCCGGCTTTGCTCGCTGGGTTCGAGTGTGAGCCAAAGCCCGGCAAATTCAATAATCGAGACCTGCCGGCCCAACCAATCGGATATAATGGCCGCCAACCGCTCCGCCGAGCGCGCTTGGGTGGCGTAAAAGCCCGCATAATGCTGGATCACCGACCCGCCCGCATCGAGCCGATCGAGCAGCCGATCCGTGCCAAACCCACTCAACGCGAGCAAGACTGACGCGACCGGATCGGTGGCGACTGCATCGATCCCGCGCGCCGCCGCCGTCCGCGCCAATGTCGCATCGCGCAGGCTGGTCATCGCGCCGCGTTCGGCCGCTAAATGCGGGCGATATTTCGCGCCAGCCTCCACGAAAGCGGCCATCAGCCGTTGTGCCAGCAGGTCGAAAAATTGCGCAACGGCCGGGGCTCGATTGCGCACCGACAGCGCGATCTGTTCGGTGTACCAGCGCGGCATCGTCCCACTAGGGCCGATCAATCCGATCATCGCCGTCTGCAGCCGGGCGCGTTTGCGCTGAGCGGTTATCGGCTCAACGGCGCTCACTTCAGCCCCCGGTTGTGCGAGGCTGATATCAGCCACGAACCGGATCGCCGCGCCCGGATCTTCGCGCCTGCCGGCAAGCCAGAGCAGCCGCGTTGCCGCCCGAAAGCTGAACCGGCTGGGCTTGCGCTGCAAATGCTCAAGCGGCGACAGCATCGACATCGGCTACACCAGCGTCCGCGTTCCAGCGCGCGCCGGAAACCGCATCGCCGCATCGCGCATGCCCCTCAACCGCACGGTCGTGCGCACGAAGGAATTGATCGTGCCGTGCAGCGCCAGGAACCGCTCAATCACGCTCGCCAGCAAAAACAAGCCCGCATCGCGATAGGGTTTGGCATCGAATTCCAGCGTGACATCCAAGCCCCGACAAAAACCGCCGAGCCGCCCGCCCGGCACCCGCGCCGTGCCCGGTTTTGAGGCAATACTCACCAAAGCCGCAATGGCCGCCCGGCTTTCAGCGGTTTCCGCCCGATCATAGAGGCGCAAAATCTCGCGCAAGGCGGCAGCGCCGTCAGCCCCGCCCGTCATCGATAAATGACCGAGCGACAAATGCGAAATCAATTTCCAAGCGCCTTGCTCGCGCAACAGCGGGCGCAGCGTCGCTGTCGGCGCGGTCAGGCAATGGATGCGCGCCACCCCATCATGCGCCGAAATCGGTTGCAGCTTTGGCTGCCCACCGCCAAACGGCAAATCCGCTGGCAGATCGCGATTAAAGCACACCGCATCCACCGCCAAAATTGTCTCTGCCGGCGCGTTCGGCGAGAAATCCGGCACATAGGGCGCAATAAAAATCTCGCTGCCCGACAGGTCAGCCGCCGCATTGCGCCGCCGTTCCTGATAAAAACCGCTCGGCGGCTCGGCCTCATTTTCGGTCAAGCGATAAAATTCGCGCCAGGGCTGGCTGGTGCCATCGGCGGCAATCGCGCGCACCTGGGTGATCCCCCAAATTTCAACGCCGGTGCTGCGCCGCGCATCGGGAACCACCCGATACTCGATATCGGTATGATCGAGGGCAATTGGCTCACAATGTTGATGGAACAAATTAACCACCGGCGTGCAGCCCAGTGCAAAATTATCAGCACTCAGTGCGCGTTCCAGCTCAGGCACCGCCGCATCCAGATAAATGAAAATCTCGATCCGATCACGCTCGCAGAGCAAGGTTTTCCGATCAAGCTGATCGATATCAACAAATAGAAATTTCTCTGGAAAGGCAAAATACTCGCTGATTAACCGGAATCCGGCAAAGCTGCGCGCGGCATAGGGCAATAACGCATCGTCAGCGTCAAAGCCAACGGCGCGCAGAGCCTCGCGCCCCACCAGGACCGGTGCCGGGTCTCCGGGCGCATCAGCAAGCGCAACCCCAATGGTATGCACCATCAGCAATTCATAAAGCTGCGGTGCGAGCGCGCCGGCCCCGCGCAAATATAATCGTAATCGGTCAAGCCCGAGCGTAGCGAAATTCAAATCGGGCGAATGGGTGCTGATCACCAAGCGTAACACGCTGGCTGCGCCGGGCGCCATTGGGTTCACCGGTGCCACAAACGGCAAGCCGGTCAATCGCGCCGTCTCGATCCGCACCGGCCATAAATCAACCGGATAAATCGAGCGATAGCGGCAGGCTTGCCCGCGCACCGGTTCGGTTTCCATCATGAAGCCTGGTCGGAGTGTGGTATGCGCCGCCAAATCCGGCGTCGCCTGGAATTGGACGATCGAGCAGGAAGGGATCGGCGCCAGAAAATGCGGGTACAGCGCGCCGAGCAAGGCATCGGTCAGCTCAGGAAATTCATCATCCAGCCGCTCATGCACCCGTGCTGAGAGAAACGCGACGCCATCGAGCAGCCGCGCGACATGTGGATCATCAATCGAATCCGGCGCCAAGCGCAGGCGCCCGGCAATTTTCGGGTGCGCTTGCGCAAACTCTGCCGCTAATTGCCGGATCGCAATTAACTCACGATTGAAATAGGGAAGCAGATGGTCAGACAAATGGATCGTCCTTCACCGCAACTTCTGCGGTCGCCGCATCAATGATGGTATCAAAACTGATCGGCTCCGGTGCAGGATCAGCGTGCAATAACCCCTCGATTTTCAGCCGCAACGTGGAATCCAATCGAGCGTCAGCATCCAATAGCCGCACCGCGATCCGCGCAAAACGTGGCTCAAAAACCCGGATCGTGCGTTCAATCTCCTGACGAAACCGCTCGCGCGCATCAGCATCCGCCATGCTGCCCGCCGTATAGTCGGGCAGCCCATAACCGGCATTGGAATTCACCAGCGCGGGAAACAACCCTGGCAGCGAGCGCCAGCCGCGTTTGGCATTCAGCAGCGCCTCCAAATCCCGGCGCACGGCGCGCTTGAGCACGCTCATCGCCTCGCTCGGCGACAGAGGCCGATCCCGATCCAATTCCGGCGCGTCATCGAGCAACCGGTCGAACGGCGATAATTGCACCCGCGCGCCTGCATCGCGCACGCGATCAGAAAAGCTGCGGGCCGTGCGCTCCTGCGGGCCGCTCATTTTGGCCCAAAGCGCAGCGTGCCGAGTTCCATGATCGGCACCGAAGCATCGCCCACCAAAAATTCACGCTGGCCAACGCCGGTCACCACCCCATCATGATCCATCCAATCGGTTGCCCGGCCCAACCGATAGGCTGCCCCCAGCGCCGCATCGTCAGAGAAATAGGTCACTGGCACATAAACATCGCCATCCGGCCCCTGATTGACCGAGATCGAGGCGCGTCGCCACGCCAAATCGCGCGGGCGCGTTGGTTTATGAAACATGATTTCTTCAATCCGCGCCAACGGAATCCAGTAATATTTGCCAGTCGTGGTCAATATTTCGAGCACGCCACCAAGATCATCACTCGCGTCACGAAAATCATCGAAGGCGCCGTTATCCGACTGTCCGCCCTCATGGACCCCCGGTGTTGCCGCGCGCGCAGCCTCAGCGGCGGTTGCCGCCTCCGCCGCCGCCGAATAGTCACCAGCGCGCATCGCCACCAGACAGGCGAGTAAATGCTGCTCTGCCGGGCTGGGCGTGTCGAGAAACTCCGGCACTCGCCCGTCGCGGAATAATTGACGCCGCGCCATATCCGCGCGCAGCAATTGGCGAAATTCCGCCACGATCAAGCTGGCCGAGGGGTCCAACTGGCCTGCCGCATCGAGCAGCACATCCGCGCGCTCCAAATTGCCAGCCAGCAGCAACATTTCCGCAAGCCGCACGCGGGCGGCGAGGTCAGTCGGCTTCGCCTTCACCGCCGCACTGGCCGCAGCAACGGCGTCATCCAAACGTCCCTCGCGAAAGGCGGTTCCTGCTTGATCTGCGTCTGCCATGGTCCTGTCCTCTGCTCAATCGATTGTTATGCTGAAATCATTTAGCATCATTTCAGCGGGCGCCGGGAGTGGCCAGTTCAGTAATCAGTCGAAATGACGCCGAAATATCGTCTATCTGATATTGCGGTTGCAGTTGGATGGTGCAGCCAAACACACCCGGCTGCCCCGGCTTTTCGCGCACACTAACTGATGCGGCCAACAGCGGATATTTGGCGCGCACCTGCGGACTGACATCCAAATTACTATTGACGAACCGCGTGAGCCACTGCGTCAGCCGGTCCTCAATCTCTTCCGCCCGCCGAAACGCGCCGGTCATTTCGCGTCCCATCACTTTCACGAAATGGGCAAAGCGCGAGACGCAAACAATCGTGTTGAACTGAGCAGAAATCCGCGCATTCGCGTCAGCCCCCTCGCTATTATAGCGCTTGGCCGCTTGAATGCTGCGCGCCGAGCCCAATAACACATCGCCACCGAAATGAATTGTGCTGAGCGGCATCAGCCCAGCCTCAACCAAGCTGCGCTCCTGCCGGTCGGTCAGTGCAATCTCAAGCGCAAACCGACCAAGCCCGCGGCTCGGGTCGGTGCTGAATTCACCTTCTAGCGTATAATCGATCAGCCCGCCGCCGAGCCGATCCGTGTCATAGCCGCGCATGTCAGCCGGCCAGCCATAATGCGCCATCGAGCGCCCGACCATCGCCGCAACAGCATAGCCGGCATTGAACCAGACCATTTCCGCCGTGCTTTCGATCACCTCATGATAGCGCCATCCGCGTTCAGCCGGCACCATGTCGCGCCAGCCCAACCGCGCGCGCAAACGCGGCATTGCCAGGGCCAGAAAGCGCGTATCCTCGCGGGTGCGCAGGCTGCGCCAACGTTGAAATGAAATTTCGCTGAACGGCGCGACCGGGTCCGCGACCCCGGATAATTCTGCGAATTGATCCACGCCAAATAATCCCGGCGCCGCCCCAAGCACCATTGGTGCGAACGCCGCCGCCGCCACCGCGCTCAGATTATTGAGAGCGGCAATATCATCCTGCGGCGCCCCCGGACCGGGCCGATGCCGCACCTCGTAATCAAGCACCAGCAACCCAAACGGCTCACCACCGGCAATGCCGAATTCATCCTCATAGACCCGACGAAATAAATTGCTCTGATCAAATTCGGGCGCTCGCTCTAGATCACGGCAAATTTCGGCCCAGCTGACGGGCAGAATTTTCAATTTCAGCCGTTGATTGGGATCGGTTTGGTCAATCAGCCAGCGCAATCCAAGCCAACTTCCCTCCAAATGCAAAAGGCGCGGATGATGCAAAATTGCATCGATTTGCGCCGAAATCAGCGTATCGATCCAAACAATGTCACGCTCGATTAACGCGCGCCGCAAGTCCGGTTCCACGGCGCCATCGGCACCAAACCACAAATCGGTACTCCCGCGCAGCGGGGCTGCGATGAAGGCAGCCAGCTTTGCGGCTCGCTCCCGATGGCCAGCGCCAAAAAACTGGCCGGACCGAACCGCATCGCGCGCGCCGAAATCCGGTGCGCGCGATGCGGTTGATCCGGCTTCTGGCTGGTTCAAGCCCGACATTGGCGGGTCGAACTCCTCGATGCTGCGATCAGGCCTTCTCAGGAATCCGCGCAACCATGCGCATCGAGGTGGTCAATTCCTCCATCTGCAACCAGGGCCGCATATAGGCCACCGCGTTGTAGGAGCCTGGTTTGCCTGGAATTTCTTTCACCTCGACCCGAGCCTCACGCAGCGGATATTTAGCCTTGGTCTCCGGTCCGATATCCGGGTTCGAGTTGACATAATTGCTGATCCACCGGTTGAGCCAAGCCTCGGTGTTCGAGGCTTCCATGAACGATCCGATTTTATCGCGCGCCATCACTTTCAGAAAATGTGCAAACCGGCTGGTCGCCATGATATAGGGCAACCGCGCCGATATCGCCGCATTCGCTGTCGCGTCTGGCCGGTCATATTTCTTGGGCTTTTGGGCCGTCTGTGCGCCGAAAAACACCGCATAATCGGTATTTTTATAGTGGCAGAGCGGCAAAAATCCAAGATTGGAAAGCTCGAACTCGCGCCGATCGGTGATGCCAATCTCGGTTGGGCATTTCGCGTCCATATCGCCGTCATCGGATTGGAACACATGGAACGGCAGATTTTCAACCTTACCGCCGCCTTCCGCGCCACGGATCGCGGTGCAGAAGCCGTTCTCTGAGAATGAATTGGTCAAACGAACGCCCATCGCAAATGCGGCATTCATCCAGCAATAATCATGATGATCCATTGCCCGCGCATTGCCCGCCGCATCATACGGTGCTTCTTCGTAATTAAACTCCTCAATCGGCTTGGTCGCACTGCCATAGGGAACGCGCGCCAAGGTGCGCGGCATGACCAATGAGACGAACCGGCTATCCTCGGTATCGCGGAACCCACGCCATTTTGCATATTCGGCGGTATCGAAAATCTTCGCAAGATCGCGCGGTTTAGATAATTCCGACCAGTCCGAGAAGCCAAACATGCCAGCCCCGGCCGCCGAAATAAACGGCGCAAAGGACGCCGCTGCGACATTCGAGATCAGGCGCAAGCTCTCGACATCATCAGGATGATGCGTCCATTCATAATCGCCGACCAATGCCGCATAAGGTTCGCCGCCCGGCGAGCCAAACTCATTCTCGTAGATTTTCTTGAACAACGTGCTCTGATCGAACTCGATCGCCTTGGTCAAATCGCGATTAAGCTCTTTCTTGGACATGTTCAGCAGTTTGAGCTTCAGCCCGGTGCCGGTCTCAGAGTTCATCACCAAATGATGCAGGCCCCGCCAGCTTCCTTCCAATTTCAAGAATTTCGGATCATGGATCACCGCATTCAACTGGGTGGATAGTCGCTGGTCGATCACGGCAATGGCGCGATCAATCGTGCGGGTCAAATTCTTATCAAATGTAACGGTGCCGCTGAGCGCCTGCTCGACCAGCGCCTTGACCAGATCCTGCGCCCGATCCGGCTCCGTTTGCTTGGTCGCGGAGACAACCTGATCGAGTAGGCTAAAACCTTCTTCCGTCGTCGTGGTGGCACCAGCCGCCGGGCCGGCAGATTGAGCGTCAGACATGGATCATGCGTCCTTTTGACCGAGGCCGAGTTGGTCGGAAAGCGATTTGAGTTCCGCATCGTTCTGGAGCACTTTTTCGAGCAAACCTTCCAGCTCGTCAGACCGATCCGCTTTGCTCAATAAATCCCGTAATTTATTGCGGGTCTCCAGCAGCGATTTGAGGGCAGGGACCTGCTCGATCACCCGGCCTGGCTCAAAATCATCGATCGAATTGAAAGCCAGATTGACCGCCATCTGACTGCCATCGCCAGCCAGCGTGTTGTCAACTTTGAGCTTCAGGCCCGGTGCGATCCGCGCCATCACATCGTTGAAATTATCGCGATCAATTTGCACAAATTTACGTTCGGCGAGCGGTTTGAGCGGTTGCGTCGGGTCGCCCGAGAAATCGCCCATCACCCCCATCACGAACGGCAACTCTCGCTCGATTTGTGCGCCTTCGGTCTCGACTTCATACGTAATATGCACGCGCGGCTTACGAACCCGCTTCAATTTGTCATGAATACTTCCGCTCATCAATTTTCTCCCCAATAACGATATATGGCAGTCCCGTGAACGTCACACAACCGAATATGCTTCGCGATCAATTCGCAAAGCCACGCCATTCTTGATCAATCTCCATACAGAATAACGCCAACTTTACGAAGCGGTCAATCACTGATCCAGCAGCGCAAACCAAATGACGCCGCACGCTGCCCATGCCAATCCAACCCCCAACCCCGCGATTCCTGCTATTCGGGACGAATGCCGAGCGGGATCAGCAGCGCGGCCCTCGATTGTTCATCGGGTATCAAATCGATCAGCAATTCATTCCAGCTCAACCGGGCGCGCCGCACCGCCTCATCAAGGGTCATCGAGATCGGCGATTGCGGCTCATTGCGCCGAAAATAGTCCGCAATCTGATGAAGTTGCCGCAAAGCCTCCTCGCGGTTGCGCGGCGCACCAGCCAGCCCCGACCCCTGCCCCCGCGGCTCGCCGCCGCCGGCCAGTCCTGGATCAGCGCGATCCATCAAGTCGCCCGCCAGATCATCCTGATCATCGCCAGCGCGGGCGCTGACCGGCGCATAACGGCGGGCGATTGCGATGATTTGGTCGAGCACCGAAGTCGCACGTGACAGGCTCGGCGCATCCGCCCCGGCGGCTTGGGTGAGGCATTCATCCAGGGCGCACCATGCGTTCAGAGCGGTCTGCGCCGCGTTCAACAGCGTGGCAAAATGCGCACTACCCGCAAGGCGCGCCTCATTTTCCAGGTCAGCGAGCACCGGCGCGCCGTTGGCGATCATGTCGTCGCGTCTTGTCTCATCGCCAATTCCGGCAACCGTCTCGGCCTGCTGATAAATGAACAGCAACGCCGGAGACCCATCGGCGCGCTCAAATAATTGGGTCTTGCGCAAGGGTTGGATCAACGTGCCATCGCCGCCTTCGCCGCTCAATCCTGCTATCGGCGCGACACGCGTGCTGATGCCGTCCTCATCAGGCATCGGATAGAGTAGGTCCCAATAATTTTCGACCATCCGTTGCAATAAAATCGCGCAATCGCGCAGGCCCGCCAAACCCTCCAGCCGCACCAGCGCCTCAGTTAGCCAGGACGCGACCTCCAAATCCTTGGCCTGACTCGCCAGAATTTCAGTCGCCAACCGAGCAACATCGCGCCAATGACGGCCGGCTTCATTGTCAGCGCTGGGGTCAGCATCTGCGGCGCGTTCCGCTGCGCGCGCATCCGACCGCGCATCTCTCAGCTTGTAATAAAGTGATTGCGGTGAATAATCGTCACGAAGATCACTCCCCGTCGGTGCATCGTCACGGATTGGCGCCAATAATTTATCAAGATCAACTGTTCCCGACATGGTCACCCCAAAATCCTCAACAATCATTTGTGACGCTGATATGACCGTCCGCGCCGGATGGCGCATCGCCGAACCGCCCGTTATCCGATCATAATTCGATATGGACCCGCTTTGCAATGCCGCTGCGCGACAGAACCACGTGACGCGTATCACAAAAACCGCCGGTTCTGACTTGTGCGGGTTGGCAATATTCGGCTAACTAGCGTGGCGGCAGATACGGTTGCGTGCAGCGACCGGGCCTGCCTACTCTATTTCAGACGGGGCGAGGAAATTCATGGCGGCAATCGACCTCAAATCCCTCATTGGTCGTCTTGACGATCATTGCAGGCGCGCTCTCGAAGCCGCTGCGGGGCTGACCCTGTCGCGCAGCCATTACAATGTCGAAATTGAGCATTGGTTGGCCAAACTCGCCGACGGCACCGATACTGACATTCCGATTTTGCTGCGTCATTATGATGTCGATCATGGCCGATTTTTAATCGATCTCAATCGCGGGCTGGATAAAATGAAAACCGGCAATGCCCGTGCGCCGGCGCTCTCACCCGAAATCGTTGAACTCGCCAAGCAAGCCTGGCTGCTTGCCTCGATTGAGCATGGTCTCACCCGCGCGCGCTCGGGCCATATTCTCTGGGCGCTGCTCGCCGATGAAACTTTGGCCCGTCGCGCGCGTGAGGCCTCAAGCCAGCTTGCCAAAATCCCGGTCGATGCCCTCAAGCGTGATTTGTTATCCATCACCAGCGCGAGCATCGAGGCGCAAACCGCAACCCTGGCCGCTGACGGTGCGCCGAGCACTGGCGGTGATGGGGAAGGGGCGCCGCGCCCCGGTGGCTCCGGCGCGCTTGACCAGTTTACCGAAGATTTGACCGCTCGGGCGCGGGCCGGCAAGATCGATCCGATCCTCGGTCGCGATTTCGAAATTCGCCAAGCGATCGATATTCTCACCCGCCGCCGTCAAAATAATCCGATCATGACCGGTGAGGCCGGCGTCGGCAAAACCGCCGTGGTCGAAGGTCTTGCACTGAAAATCGCCGAAGGGGACGTGCCGGACGCGCTGAAGCACGTCACCATCCGCACACTCGATATGGCGCTGCTGCAAGCGGGTGCCGGCGTGAAAGGCGAGTTTGAAAATCGCCTCAAATCGGTGATCGAGGAGGTAAAATCCTCGCCCAAGCCAATCATTTTGTTTATCGATGAAGCCCATACCCTGATTGGCGCAGGAGGTCAGGCCGGCCAGAACGACGCCGCTAATCTGCTTAAACCCGCTCTCGCGCGCGGCGAGTTACGCACCATCGCCGCGACCACCTGGGCCGAATATAAAAAATATTTCGAGCGCGATGCGGCGCTCACACGCCGGTTCCAAGTCATCAAAGTCGAAGAGCCGCCCGAACCGATGGCTATCGCGATGATCCGGGGTTTGGTTGGCACGCTGGAAAAGCACCATAAAGTGCGGATTCTCGATGAAGCGGTGGTCGATGCCGTGCGGCTCTCGGCGCGTTTCATCCCCTCGCGGCAACTGCCCGATAAAGCGATCAGCCTGATCGATACGGCTTGCGCGCGCGTCGCCATGAGCCAAGCCTCGGTGCCGGCACCGATTGAGGACCGCAAACGCCGGATCAGCCTGATTGATACCGAAATGGGTATTTTGCGCCGCGAAGCCGCCACCGGTGCCAATCATGCCGTGCGTGAAGCCGAGTTGCTCGAAGAACGCGCCACCGTGATTACCGAGCTGGAATCATTGGAATCGCGCTTCATCGAGGAAAAGCAGCTCGCTGGCGAAATCCGCGATCTGCGGGTTGCGCTGGAAACCCCTGCCGATGATGCGGATCTCGATCAGTTGCGCGCCGATCTCGCCGAGCGCAATGCCCGCTTCAAAACCCTGCAGGGCGAACATCCCCTGATCTTTCCGGTGGTCGATGGTCAGGCCGTTGCCGAAATCGTCGAAGGCTGGACTGGCATTCCCGCGGGCAAAATGCAGTCTGACGAAATCCGCACGGTGCTTGATTTGAAGGCCGCCATGGAGCGGCGCATCATTGGGCAACCCCACGCGCTCGACGCCGTCGCCCAGGCCATCCGCACCTCGCGCGCCAAACTCACCGATCCCCGCAAGCCCATCGGCGTGTTCTTGATGGTCGGCACCTCAGGCACCGGCAAGACCGAAACCGCCCTGACCTTGGCGGAATTGCTCTATGGTGGCGAGCAAAACCTCACCACCATCAACATGACCGAGTTCAAAGAAGAACATAAAGTCTCGCTGCTCATGGGCAGTCCGCCTGGCTATGTTGGTTATGGCGAAGGCGGCGTGCTGACCGAGGCGGTGCGTCGGCGGCCTTACTCGGTTATTTTGCTGGATGAAATGGAAAAAGCGCATCCCGGCGTGCAGGATGTGTTCTTTCAGGTGTTCGATAAGGGCAATATGAAAGATGGTGAGGGGCGCGATATCGATTTCAAAAATACCGTCATCATCATGACCTCCAATGCCGGCACTGACCTGATCGATAAGCTGTTCGCCGACCCGGAAACCGCTCCAGACGCCACTGGCCTCGCCGAAGCGTTGCGCCCGGAATTGCTCAAATATTTCAAGCCAGCTTTTCTCGGACGGGTCACCTTGGTGCCCTATTTCCCATTATCGGACAGCGTGATCAGAATGATCGTCGAGCTGCAACTCAAGCGCATTGGCGCGCGGGTGCGCTCGTCCTACAAAGCGACGTTCCATTACGACCCCGCTTTGGTCGATCTGATCGCCGCGCGCTGCAAAGAGAGCGCCTCTGGCGCGCGCAATGTCGAAAATATTTTGTCGCGAACCTTACTGCCGGAATTATCGGCTGAAGTCCTTTCGCGGCTCGCAGAAGGCAACGCGGTGACGCGCGTGTCGGTCGCAGCAGACGCGGAGGGTGCGTTTCGCTACGAAGTCAGTTAAACTCTAACATTCACACAGCAGGAGAACGACTATGTCGATCTATATGAAATTTGGTGACATCAAGGGCGAAGTCACCTCTGACGGCTATAAAGACCATATCGAGATCATGTCGATGAGTTTTGGTGCCAACCGACCGATTTCGATGAGTGCCACCGGCGGGTCCGACAAGCGCGAATCCGGCCGTCCGAATCTCAGCGAAATCAGCGTCATGAAATATGTTGATGGAACGTCACGGGCGTTGTTTCAGGACAATTTGGTTGGCGCCATGGGCTCCAAAGTCGAGATCAAAATGACCCGGACCAAGCCCGATGGCGGTGAACAGGAATATCTGGTGTTGACCCTCACCAACGGCGCCGTCTCAAGCTACCAACTGTCCGACTCAGCGGGCAGTGACCGCGGCACCGAGTCGCTATCCATCGCTTATACCAAAATTGAATATAAATATACGTCCTATGACGAAGCGGGCAAAACCCCGAAACCCGACACTGTCACCTACGACCTCACCACCGTCAAAAAGACCTAAACCGTTCAGGTTCCCACGGTCGAGACAAAAGCCCGGTCCCCGTGACCGGGCTTTTTTATTGCTTAACTTTTTTATCGCTTTGTTTTTATTACTCAGTCAGCCGCAATTTCCACGGCAACCACCGTTACATTGTCATTCACGTGGCGCGCCAAGGCTGCCCCGATCAATAATTCCGCTGGCGATGCGCCGCGCGGCGCGCCTAACAAAGCTTCAATTTCGGTCTCGGATAAGGTTTTCGATAAGCCATCCGAGCACAGCAAGAAGCGATCGCCAGGCTCAATCGCGCCAATTACCTTATCGATTTCAACCTCGTCCGTATCAATCCCAATCGCACGGGTAATCACATTCGATTGCGGATGATGCTCCGCCTCCTCTGGGGTAATCCGCCCCAACTCCACCAATTCCTGCACGAGCGAATGATCCCGATTAATCTGGGTCAAGGCACCGCCGCGCAGCAAATAGGCGCGCGAATCCCCGGCCCAAAGGCAGGCAAAATGCTGATCGCGCAAAATCAGCGCAATCACCGTCGAGGCAATCATCGTGTCCGCCCCGCGCGCTTGCGCTTCCGCCCGCAACGCCCGATGGGTTTGCGCCAATCGCGCCCGCACCGCATTCAGCAATTCGGTCGCGCTCAACCCCGGTTCAATCTGGTCCAACGCGCTCACAATCATGCCGGACGCCAACTCGCCGGCCTGGTGCCCGCCCGCACCATCCGCGACCACCCAAAGCCCCAAATCAGCCCGCGCCAACAGCGCATCCTCATTATGGCGGCGCACGGCGCCAACATGGGTCATCGCCCAATCGGTCAATCGCGGGATCATGAAACAACGCGCTCCGCATCCGAAATCATCGCGGCAAAATCCTGCGCGTTGGGCAAGCCGGTCCAATCTTCATGCGACGCCGCGCGATACGGCCCGCCCTCGGTCCACCAACCTTGCACGGTCAAAGTCCGATCCGCAAAATCGCCGCGCAACCCTGCCGCCAAAACGTCCGGCGGGTGGTCCTCGGTGATCGCGGCAACGGCTTGATCGACCGCTGACTCCAGCCAAATGCCGCCTCCCTCGAGCGCCAAAGGATCGGCAGCTCCCGCCAGCACGAACAAGGGAAATTGTCGCCCGACCCGATCAATGCTCGGCAAAAATGCGCCAATAAGCGCGTCACGCCCGCAAATCCCGGCTGGGAGTCGAAACCGCCAAATCGGCGCCGCCATCCACCGTTCAGTCCAACGCGCGCTCAACGCCGCACGCCCGGCATGTAAAGATTCGCGCGCCCATCGGTCCCACGCATCCACGCAGGCGCGCGGAATTGCATCCACGATAAAATCCCCCCGGCTGGGTAGCTTGCCATAAAACCCAATAAAATCAGGCTTAAACACGACGATCACCCGCCCAGGCTCGGGCAGCGAAACCCGCTCAACACGCCCGGCGTGAATGGGTTGAACACCGACCCGGCGGTGACCACGAAGGTCGCCTCCAACCCGTTCTGCTCAAACACCAACCGATATTGGTCCGATGAGCCATCCTCCGTCAGTGACGCTTGGTTAAATAGTCGAAACAGCGCCCATGGCCCGCTGGCCTGGAACGTCACCGGCGCACCACCATTGCTCGGCGTGATGGTCAACATCGCCGTCGGCATGCCATTTGGCCCCGGCCAAGTGATTTGCGTCGGCACTTCCGGCCCATGCGCATAGGTGATGCCAATACTGCCCAATTGCAAAACCGCTTGCGAGGCCGCCGAACTCAAGCCGCCCGGCGTGATGGTGAATTGCACACTCGGTGTTGCCCCGGCGCTGAAGAAGATCTGTTGAATTTCCTCCGCACGCTGAAACTCCGCCACCGCCCCCTGACTAACGGGCGGTGCGATGCCATTCACCGTCTGCACCATCCAGGTTCGCCCGGTCATGTTCACAAAAGGCCGCACCTGGGTATTGAAAAAACTATCCATGGCGCCGCCCGGTGCAAATAAATGGGCAAAATCCGCCAGCGGCACATCCTGCGCCGAGGCGCTATTGAACGGGTAACGCCCCGCCACAGCGGCCTGACAAAGCTGTGCGGCCCCGCCGGGTGCATTGAAGGCTGCGGCGGCGGAGGCTGCGGCGCTGCCACCGCGCAGCCCATCGGCATTGGCGGTAATCGCCTGTAACCAGCGCCGCACCGGCTGCGGATCATGAGCCGCTTCGCCCGCGAGCAGCGAAACCGCATCACCTCCGGCGGCCGGTGCGGCCGGGCCGCCAGAGCCAGGGGCGGCCGAAGCAATCGCGGCTAATTGTTGCTGCACCTGATTGAGTAATTGCAAGGTCAAACCAATTGGCGCTGAAGGCCCGTTGACGAAATGGCGCAGCGGCGCGAAGGCCGCATTTACCACAGCACCGGGCGGTGGTGCGTTTTCAGTCGCCGCTGGCCCGCCAATCAAGCCTTTGAGCCGCGAGGCCGCTGCGTTCACCGCCGCCAATTTCGCGGGCGCCTTCACGCCAGGTGCGGCTTTGGGCAATTTCGGTGCCTGGGTCAGGGTCAATTGCCGCGCCATCGAGGCGAGCAATAATTTCATCGGTGATTGCGGTGAGCTTAAAATATACAGGCTCTGCACGCTTTGCCCCGCCGTTCCCAACGGCGCCAAATTCAAATCCGCAATCATCGCGCGCCACTGGGCGATGTAATGCTGCTGGTAAATCCCAATTACCCCATCTTCCAATGATTGCAGTTGCGGCGAGTTCGGCGTGATGCTCTCTTGATGGCCCAGCACCCAACTTTCGCGCGCCACATCCTGGCTGACATGGCCCAGCGCGGGCAGCAAAACCGTATAAAACCCGCGCACCGTGTAGAAACCAGGAATTCCCTGCGTCAACGGCTTGCCGGACGCCCGCACGAATAACGGCGCGCCTGCAGCGCCCAGCGCACCCGCCGGGGTCCAGGCCGGCACGCGCCCTGCCGCCGCCGAATCCCTAATCCGCGAATAAACCCGCTCCGCCAGCGGCACCCGGCTGAAAGTGGTGCGGGCCGTCTCGATCAGCGCGCCATCAAGCGGCACATTCGGCAAGGGCCGCGCCAACAGATCGGTAAGATTTTGCATCAGCGACGCCCGCAAATCCTGGTTCGCCGGCCCCGGATAGAGGCGCTGCCAATCAAGCTTCATCCAGGCTTCAATCAGCGGCGCATCCAAAGGCCCGCGATTGCCCAGCATCAAATAAACCCGCGTCGCCTGATATAAAAACTCGGGCCGGTTCAGCGCCCCGCGCATTTCCGCTTCAAGCTGCAAAATCAAGCGCGGCAACATCGCCCGATCCAGCGCGCCCCGATACACGCTCACCGCCGCCTGATGCAGCGTCGCTCCCTGATCAAGTCCCAAACCAGCAAAGCCTGCCGGTTGCGCCTGATTGGCGAGGGCGCGCGCCTGCGCCAATAACGGCGCAATCGGCGTTAAATCCGCACTCGCCACCGGATTAAGCGCAATGGTTTTGGCCGTGTGTTGCTCTGCGTCAATCGCCTGGTGCAACCGGGCCACCGCCGCCGCATTATGCGCATGACTAACCAACAGCCCCATCAGGGCCAGGGCAACAACCAGCCCCACCCCGGCATAACTGCCAAGCCGCATCAGCAACCGTCGGCGCACCGCAGCCGGGTTGGCGCTCGCGAGCATGGCCTCGTTGAAAATCACCTCGCGCAGCAAGCGCCCCAGGAAATAACTGCGCCCGGTTTGAGGCCGCAAGCTCGGTGCGCGCCGTTGATCGATGCCAAAAGCCCGCGAGAGCGCGCCGGTCAGCCGGTCAATCGGCGTACCATCCTGGGTTCCCGAACTGAAATAAACCCCCCGCAGCCACGGGGCTGGGTCCAATGTCGACCCCGCGAATGTCTCGGTCAAAAATGCCGTCAACGGCTCTTCCAAACTCGAGATTTGCGCGGGGAACCCGGCAATCAGCGCCCGCCGATCCGGGCTGCGCTCGCCCTGTAACCGATCAATCAAACGCTGATCCAACCGTTCACCTAATGCGCGGAACGCCTCGGCAAATCCCGCCACTGTTCCTTGCGGCGTCGCCAGATTGGCAAAGCTGGTGCCCCAAACCTGCGCGCGGGCGGTCGCGTCGAGATCATCGAAAAATTCGGTAAAACCGGCCATCAAATCAAGCTTGGTCAGCACCGCATAGACCGGTACCCGCACACCCAGCCGCGTGGTAATTTCCTTAATCCGCGCCCGGATCGCGCGGGCATGGCCGGTTCGTGTCGCTTGATCAGCACCCGCAATATCCGCAATCGAGATCGCGACAATCACACCATTGAGCGGTTGGCGCTCACGGGTGCGCTTGAGCAAATCAAGAAACCCAAGCCATCCCGCCTGATCGACGGCTGCATCCGAATCTTGCGTGGTGTAGCGCCCCGCCGTATCAATCAGCACCGCCTCGTCGGTAAACCACCAATCGCAGAGCCGCGTGCCGCCAACCCCGGCCACTGCCCCCTGGCCCAACTCGGCGGCCAGCGGAAATTTCAGCCCCGCATTGAGCAAAGCCGTGGTTTTGCCTGCCCCCGGCGGCCCAATAATCACATACCAAGGCTGCTCGTATAAATAGCCCCGCGTGCCCCGCGCCCGCCGCAGCAAATTCAACGCAGTGCTCAGCTTCGCCGACAAGGCGGCTACTTCCTCGGCCCGCGCCGTAGCACCCGTATCCGCTGCCGCAACACCCGCCGCTAACGCCGCATCGCGTTTGCGCCGACGGTGATCGAGCCACAAATTAATACCAAGCCAAATCGCCAGCAGCACCAGTATCAGCACTAGCCGGATTACCAACCCGGCCAAGGCCGGAATGAACGGCCCAAAAAACCAGATCAAAGCCGCCAGAATCGCCACACCAACAAAGCTCAGCACCCAGCGCGACAGCAGGAACGAACCAATTTTCTTCATGATGCCGCTCCGCGCTCCAGCACAATTTCAATTCGCCGGTTCTGCGCGCGCCCTTGCGGCGTCGTGTTCGGCGCAATCGGATCGGCCGCACCGCGTCCGACGGCGGTGATCCGGCTTTGGTCCCCAATCGAGCGATCCAGCAACGCAGCCGCCGCCTTGGCCCGATCTTGCGACAGCACTAAATTATTCGGAAATTGCAACGTATGGATTGGCTGGTTATCGGTGTAACCAATCACCTGCACTTGGCCTTTTTCACGCGCCAGGGCTTGGCCAATCTTGATCAGTAACGGCACGGCAGTTGTCTCGACCGAGGCACTGCCCGAGCCGAATAAGCCTTGATTGTTAATCCGCACGATCGGCGCATTGATCGTGCCCAGCACGGAAACCTTACCCGCCGCAATCTCGGGCGCCAGAAAGCCGCGCAACCGGTCCAACACCGTTGGTCCCGCGAGCACCGGCGGCGGCGGCGCAATCACCGGGCCGCTGCGCAATATTTCGGGCATCGCCGCCGGCCGGGCGGCCAGCGCGTCAGCATAAACCTCGCCCGAACGGCGCCCCAGCGAAAACGATAGCAGCGCAAAGGTCAGCGCGACAATCCCCAACCCCGCCACCGCCACCACCCAAACCGGCACCACCAAGCCACGGGGCCGATAGGGTGCTGCAACCCCTTGCCATTGCGGTGAAAGCCCCGGATCACCGGGCGGGCTTTGCCTGCGAATAATCGCATACGTATCCTCGCGCAGCCGATCAATTTCAGCGGGTCCGCGCGGACTTAGCCGATAGCGACCCATATAACCCAGCGACAAGCAGAAATACATCAACTCCAGAACCGGCAAAAACACCCCAGGATTCTGTTTGATCTGATTGAGGTAATCAAAAAATCGCTCGCCCGATTGAACTTCCTGATGAAATGTTGACACCAAAGATCGCGCCGCCCAGCCCCCTTGGCTGCCCCAAGGCGTGGCCAACACCACGTCATCCAAACTCGCGCATAGTGCATAATGTGCCGGACGCAATTGATCGATCGGCATATTGGCTTGTCGGCAGGTTGCCTCAAACCGGCGCAATTCGGCAACCGCGCGTTCGCGCAAATCGCCCGAATCCGGCGCATTCAGCGTATTGCGCAGCCGTGCCAGCAATTGCAGCAACGGTGCCGCGGCGCGGATCAATAGCGACCCACCCATCGCCACCCGCTCCGGCCCCATCGTGGCGGCCCCCGCACCGGCCCCCGCACCGGCCCCCGCGTTGGCCATCGGCGCCGGGCTCGCAGGTGCCGCGGCAAACGGCGAGGCCGGTGGTGGTGCGCCGCGCCGCCCGCCCGGTGCCGGACGGATCACGGTCTTATCGGAATCATCTGGCTCGGAAAACGGATTATCACTCATCGCAGAACCACCTTTCCCAATCGCACAGCCTTATCGTCGCGCCCAATCTCAGCCGCGTATCGCCCAAAGCTCCAGCTTGAGCCCCGGAAAATCGCCCGAGACATGCAAGGCAAAGCCGCCGGAATTTTGCATATATTGCCAGTGGGGCGAATTCCGATCGAGTTCGAAATAGCTGGCCCCCGCGTAGAACGGGATTTGCCGGGGTGCCACCGGCATGGGTCGCACCGCAATGCCTGGCAGCGCGACATTCACCAATTCCCTGATCTGCTCGACCGCGCCAATTTTTACCTGCGCTGGAAATAACCGCCGCAGCGTTTCGCTCGGCACATCCGCCTGCACCGTCAGCACGAAATTCGCCGCCCGCAAAATCGACCGATCGGTGATCGGCCCGACATGCACGCCATGACGCCGCTCTTGTAGCGGAATCGCAATCGCATTCTGCTCGATCACCGTTGATAATGTGCGCCGCAAATCGGCAATCACCGGGGCAAAGCTGCGCTGCAAATCCTCATGCCGATACCCCGGATAACTATTGGGCCGCCGGGTCGCTTCGGTAAAAGTGGCGAATTCCGCTGCCATCTCGACAAAGGCCGAATAGAGCGTCTCCGGATGCAGATTGGCTGCATCAGCCCAATGCTGCAACAAAGCCTGCCAACGATTAATCGCTTGCAGCAACATAAAATCAGATACTTCCGCAACGCCCCGGGTGCCCGGCGCATTCAACCGTGCCGCCAGCGCCTCGCCGCGCTGATGGATCATCCCCGAAAATTCGGTGATGAACCCAGCCAAAGGAGCCGCCGCGTAACAAACCAGCGCCGGCGGTATCCACCGATCATCCAGCACCACTCGCCGATCCGACGTCACTTCATTAATCCGCGCCAAGGGAATGCACAAATACCCAGCCCGATCCTCGCTATCGAGCATATAGCGCAGCTTTAATTTGCCGATAATCAACTCCGCTGCCTCGGGTGATGCGGAATGCGTATCAAACGCCTCGAACCGCGCCGCATGATAGCGCCCCTCGGTGCTGCCATCCTCGGCGGCGATTTCCGGCGCACCTGGCTGGCGGATCGGCAACGCCAGATGCACCAGCATCGCCCGCACATTATCCGCAAGCTCCAGCGGAGCCGGGTGATCGGCCTCCCCCGGCAATAAAAACGGCGTTCCATCTTCAAACACACCGGCGGCCTCAGCCAGCGCAAATCGCCCCGTCGCTAACAAATCCCGGTCAATATTGATCCGCGTCAGACCCCACGGATGAGGCCGCAAGGCTGCAACCCGCCCGCGCAGTAATGATTCCAGCCAGCGATCCTGCTGCTGGAAATGCTGCGAGCGTAAAAACATGCCCTCCTGCCAAACAACACGTCCCGTCCATGTCATGACTGGCCCCGCTTCTGCGATATCGATACGATCTGAGTTTGGTGCGCCCACCGCAATGACTGGATCATCGCTTCGACAACATCGCCTTTATTCCGCTTATTCGCAAGACCGCCCGATTGACCTTGTGCGCCTTGATCGGCAGCACCACCCGCCACTGCGCCTGTTCGATCTGCCTGAAAAACACGGCAATCCCAACAAACTGCGTCGTCGGCGCCAATTTCCGATCAACCGTGACCCTCTGCCCTGGTGCGACGATCAATTGCCCCATCGGCGCGGTCAGTGTGCTGCCCAATAAACCGCTCGCATTGGACAGCAAGGCCAGCGGTGTTGCCGCATTGAAAGCGCCACTGTCGGAGAGCTGAAAAATCTCAATCGAAACCGGTGCGGCGGGGCCAGCATTGTCTGGGTTTTGATGAGCCCCGCCGATCACCTTCAGCGCGAGTGACGCGGCCCGCTTCGGGCCCGCCGCACAACCGTCCAAAACCAGCGGCAACAGCAGCGGGGCTGAGAGCATAAAATGCCGTCGCAGGATCATCGGATTATCACTCCCTTAGGCCTCGCGCGATTCTGCGTCGCGCAAGGCAGCTTCATAAGCCCGTGCAAAGGCCCGGCCAAACACGCTATCGAAATCATCAGCCAAGGCCGCCGCAATTTCCCCATAGCGCGTCTCAAACAGGTCAAAAGCCCGCGCCCGTTTCTGGGCAGCCAGCATGGTGCGCCCCGCCGCATCGGCCTCGGCGCGAAACAGCTCCGGGCTCAATCGTTCCAGCAAAGCGCGCACCGCCGATTGCATCGCGGCCATGGTCGCGATCTCATGGAGCCGAATATCCCGCAACGCATCGGCAACCGCCGCCGCCGGTGTCACATCCGTGCGCCGCCCGGTGCCTAACAAGGCGCTCAGCGCGTCATCATCATCGGCAGAGAATTTCAACGGATTATTGCCGCGCGCACGGATCATCGTTTGTTCGATCCGAAATTCGCCCTTCACCGCGGCCCGCGCGATCATCGCTTGACGCAGCCCGCTGACCGTCGCGCGGAACGCCGCTCCCAAGGCGCGCATCGCCGCATCAGGATCGGCGGGCCGATCGATCGGCCGTTCACGCGGCAAATTTGCGCCGGCAAGAAACGCATCCATCAAATCATGCAGACCGGCGCCCTGAGTCGGTGCCGCCGGCTGGGCAACGGGCGGCGGCGCAACGGGCGGCGGCGCGACGGGTGATGATGCGACAGGCTGGGAAGCAACAGGCGCAACCGGCGAAAGCGGTTCGGCAAAAGGATCGGGCAAATCCGGCGCCAAAGGCACCATCGGCGGTGTCAGACTAGGCTGTGGACCCGGCGCCAGACCAAGGTCCAAATCCCAATCATCCGGCAAAACACGCGGTGCAATCGGCGGCGGGCGAAACGCATCGCTCTGGCTCGGCGTGTGATCTGGTTGGGTGGCTTGACCAAACCCAGCGCTCACCGGCGGCGCACCAAACCCGCCGCCAAATGGATCAGGCTGCGGCATGGCAATATGGTCGGCCTGATCGAACGGCGAGGCGCCAAAGCCCGGATCACCAAACCCCGTTGATCGCGCAGGCGGCGGCGCTGGGGTGGCGAACGGATCATCGCCAAACGGATCATCAAACCGGGCGGGCGCCGCGCCACCACCCTGACCAAAGCGCGGCTGGTTGGCGAGCCTGACTTCAACTTCATACGCCCCCAGCCGCAGCCGATCTCCATCCTCCAGCGTGCGCACAGAACCCGGGCCAACCGGCTCCGGCTCACGGTTGAGAAACGTGCCGTTGGTCGAGGTGTCAGCCAATTGCCAAACCCCGGCGCGAAACGCGATCACGCAATGGCGCTTGGACAAAACCCGGTCGGTATCAGCGAGCACCCAATCATTGTCCGGCCCCCGCCCAATCCGGAACTCCCCGCCCTCAATGGTGCGGGTTTGCGGCGGCACCGCATCCGGGCAGCGTAATATGCTCAAGGTTAAGGTCATGTCGCCTCCCTGCCAATCCGCCCACCGCCACCAGCGGCAATATCGCGTGCCGAGGCCAGAAAAAGCTGCAATCGCTCGGTCTGCCGTTCAGCACCACCCCGCACCGCTGCTAACGCCACCGCACCGGCAACCGCCAACCCGGTCAAATGCGCGCCCGGCGCCATCGGCGTGGTGCCGCGCGGCGAAATCGAAGCGCCAGACCAAAACGCCGCCACCGCCGCCCAGGCATGCGCGCTTTGAAACCCGGTCTCACCGGCCTGCTTATACGCCGCATAGCGCAAATCATCATCCTGCTTGCGCACCCAATCCGCCGCAATCTCGCGCGCTAGCCGATCTGCCTCCGTAATATCCACCGGCTCACTGTAATGCGCGCAAACGCAAGCCCACCAAACCGCCTCGCGCTTGGGCAAAGCATGGGCAAACAGCTTGCTGGCCTCCACCAGCTTTCCCGCCTCTTGCAATGTCGTGATCGCCAACTCAATACTGGCCCGCCGATCAATCAGCATATTGATCTCGGGCTGGAATTCGCACCGTCCGAGCGCCGTGGGCAGATCAATCTCGCCAAGCTTGCTTTGGGTGGACGCGCTCATCCGATCTCGCTCAATTGATCTTGATGATGCCGCCGGTGAGCGTCATCATCGTCTGTCCCTCATGGGTGCTATCGGGCGATGTTGTTTTGAGCGTGGCCTCCCCCGTAATCGAGACTTTGGTGCCCTTCACGGTAATGCCGCTGGTATTAATAACAATACTATTCCCGCCCACCTTCAATGTAATAGAATCGTCTGACTCATACAAAACAGCGCCGGTAACCTTGATCGTCTGCTTACCTTTGATCGTGATCGTCTCATCGTTTTTAATCAAGACCGCCCGATTTTTGTCAACGGTGAGGCTCTGATCATTCTCAACCTCGGTCACATGGTCCTTTTGCGCATGAACCAGCAACACTTCCGACCCTTTGGTGTCGTCAAACGAAATCTCATTATAATCTGCGGTGCCGCCCTTCTTGGTCGAGCGTGAGCGAAACCCGGATTTATTCTTGTCCGCTTCAGAATAAATCGGCGTATTATTGGAATTGAACAAGGTGCCAATCGCCACCGGCCGGTCAATATCGCCTTCAAGAAAGCTAATCAGCACCTCCATCCCCACCCGGGGAATGAATTGCGCCCCCCAGCCAGCCCCGGCCCAAGGCTGCACCACCCGCACCCAGAATGTGCCGGAGGAGGTGGTCTCATTCAAATGATCCCAGGGAAATTGCACCTTAATCCGTCCAAGCTTGTCGGTGTAAATTTCCTCGCCGGTCTCCCCGATCACCGTCGCTGAATACATCCCCAGCGGCACCGGTTTGGGGTGCGGCACTGGCTTATAATTGGTCTCAGCGGTAAAAGCGGTCAGCCCCGCTTTGATCGTGCTGCCCGACCCGCTGAGTTGATCGCTGTGATCTTCAACTAAAATCGACACGGCGTGGAGCACATACTGGCTGGTGCTCCCGCTGACCGGATCATTTTCCAGCGTGAATTTACTGCCCGCATACAGATCGGGAATATTGGCCGATCCGTGATAAAGCTGTGTGGAGACTTCATGCGCCTGCAATTGCCGGTCGGCCAGCGTATTGGCACCATCCGAGGTCGCCGCCCGGCTCGGCCAATGATAATGCGCGCGCACATCAAGCCCCGCCGCCTTTTTGACCGATGGAACCGAAGCCTTAACCGGCGTTGTGCTGGTCTCAGGGTTGTAATCGCCCGTATCAACATTGCCGTAGGTTGTCGTGTCGGTGCGCGTCCAGCGCTCAAACCCCGTCAGAATGCCCCCCTCATTGGTCATTCCATAGGGCGATGTCGCTGTCGCTTTGAACGCGGTGTTATCGGCACCAATAATCATCGTATGATCTGAGTCGCTATGCTCGAAAAAATAGAAAATTCCATCTTCCGCAAACAGCCGATGAATAAAATCGAGATATGTCTCATTGAACATCGTCGTATAAGCCCGCTTCGGCGGGCTGACGGCGCCGCGAACTTTGTAATTACGAATGCCAAATTTGCTAAAGATACTCTCGACGATATCGAGCGATGATTGATTCTCAAAAAACCGACAATCGCGGGTCTGTTCCAAAAAGGCGATCGTTGGCACAATGGTCAGGCTGTAATCCCAAGTCTCACGCGAATCCGCTGGGAATTGCTGCACATGCGAGACCAGCCCATTCAAAAAACAAACATGAACGCTCGTTTGCACAATCGAAACCGTCACCGGCTTGTGCAACAGTTGATTCTCATCAAGCTTCGCCGTGCCAGATCGCAAAACAATCCGATAACTGAATGGCTGACTAATCTGCCCGCTGCCATTCACCGACATGATGCGAAATTGATCCGGCCCCAGGGGGGTTGTAATATCAAGTAGATCAATAAGAATGGTCATAGCGCGCCTCGCCTGAATAAATACGATTAACTTATCGTTCTAATATCGCGTATCGCGCTTTGATGCTATCCTGCACAGCCCGGATCGATCAATCTTTGCCGGTTTTGTGACGCTGATTGACCCTGCTCAAGGCAGGCGCGAGGGATCGTCTGTCCCAAAATACGAGACGGAGACGATCAAGATTGACGCAATCTCACCTCGCCCCAGCCTCACCATAATCGTTCCTGGCCACCCGCGCCACGCCGTCATTTCCCCGCCGCCGCCGTACCACTGGGCACGATCATCCTGAACATATCAGCGCCCTTGCCATCGCCCACCACGGTCGAGGGCATGGTGCCGTTCCAACGCCGTGCGAAAGTATAAGGAATAATCGTCGGATTTTCCCGCGCCGCTGCGCCAATTTCCGCAATTGACTGCGCTCGGGCCTTGGCGACAATGCCAATCGATTGCGCCTGCGCCGTCGCTTGCAGCACTGTCGCTTGCGCTTCGCCCTTGGCCTGCGCAATCCGCGCCTGCGCTGCGCCCTCGGCGGTGGCAACCACTTGGTCAGCCATATAGCGCTTCTCCAGCACCAAATTCTGCTCTTTCACTGCCTGCGCCTTGGCTTCCACCGCCTCCTCAACTGCACGATCAAAGGCCTTGGTGTAGCGAATACTCCGAATTTGAATATCAATCACATGAATGCCAAATAAACGCTCAAGCGCTTTACTGATCGCAACATTCATCTGCTCATCAATCTGCGCGCGTCTTTCGCTAATATTGATCGTCTTATGCTGCGCAAAAACCCGTAACGCCCGATCCGCAATAATCGGCTCGATGGTTGAGTCAATATCAATATCGCCCGCCTTGCCCACATCATACAACAAATGCAGCACGGCACTGCGCGGCACCTGGTAGGTCAAGGAAACTCCCAAATCCAACAATTGATTGTCCGCCGTGTAAACCTGCACTTGTGGCAAATTGAACCGAGAAATCGAGGTCTGGATCGGATTGACCGTTTCAATAAACGGTAATTTGAAATGCGCGCCCGGCCCCACCGGCTCGCGCACCGCAACCACCCCGAGCCGGGTCACCCCGGCCATTTCCGTCGGCGGAATAATATAAAAACAATCGCTCAACGTAATGACAGCCAGCACAATCAGACCAATCAAAATAATCAATCGCGCCGAATGGCCCGCGCGCGCAGGGCCAGCACCCATCGGCGGTCGCGGTGGCCGGTTGTTAAAAAGATTGGAAATCGGATTCTCAGCCATGGTTCACTCCCTGAGCAACAACGCGTTATCATGCCTTAATCGGCGCACTGATGATAGGTCGTGCCTTGATCGTCAAAACGGTGATTGTTAAAGCCCCAACCGGGCCATTTCAATCACCGGACAACGATCCATCACCACAATCAGCCCCGCCGCCCGCGCCAACGCAGCCGCCTCCTGGTTAATCACGCCAAGCTGCATCCAAATCACCCGTGCGCCCAGCCTAATCGCCTCGCGCACCGGCGCCAAAACCTGATCGCTCGCCCGAAATAAATCCACCATCTCTAACGGTGTGGCTTGATCAAGCCCGGCCACCACGGTCCGGTCATATAATTTTTGCCCCGCCAACCCCGGATTAACCGGCGTCACCGCATAGCCGCGCGCGACCAAAAATCCCAATACCTCATGCGAAGGCCGATCCGGATTGGCCGACGCGCCCACCAGCGCAATCCATTGTGTGGTGGTCAGCACGTGCCTGATCGTCGCATCATCAAGACCATCAACCGCGAGCGGTGGCTCGTGCATTTAATCATCGCTCCTATGGTCTGTATCGGGTCCGTCTTGTAAGTCAGTTCGCATGCGCGCCGCAAGATTACCCATTCTCCTCCTGCTCATCCTCGCCACCCTCGCGGGCTGGTATTGGCCAAACCGGCCCCAGGCGGCCAACATCACCATGCCAGATGCCCGATTTCACTCGGTTTCCTACGCGCCGTTTCGCAACGGCCAATCGCCCTTGACCAAAAATTTCCCCACCGCCGCGCAAGTCGCGCAGGATTTGCACCTCATCGCCCGTCACGCCAACGGCATTCGCACCTATTCCTCGCTCGAAGGCAATTACGATATCGGCGCGCTCGCCAAGCAAGCCGGCCTGAAAGTCTGGGTCGGCATCTGGCTGGGCCCCAACCCGCGTGACAATGCCCGCGAAATGGCCGCCGGCATTGCCCAAGCCAACGCGCATCCCCATACCGATACCCGCGTTGTGGTCGGCAATGAGGTGTTGCTCCGGCGCGATTTATCGCCCCAAGCCTTGATCGCGGATATTGATTACGTCAAAGCGCGCGTTCACCAACCCGTCGCCTATGCAGATGTCGCGAGCTTCTGGTTCCAATTCCCCGAAGTCGCCAAACATGTCGATATCGTGATGATCCATCTCTTGCCCTATTGGCAAAATCATCCGGTCAATGTGAACGCCGCCATCGCGCGGATCGCCCGCACCATCGCCAAAACCAAGAAACTTTTCCCCGGCAAGCGGATTTCGGTGGGGGAAACCGGCTGGCCCAGCCGGGGACGCTGGCGCGGCGATGCGGCCCCCTCGCGCGTCAATGAAGCCATTTTTCTGCGCAAATTCGTCACCTTGGCGGATCGGGATCATATCGATTACAATTTGATCGAGGCGTTCAATCAAAGCTGGAAATACCATGACGAAGGGATTGCCGGCGCCAATTGGGGCATCTGGAATGCCGAGCGCCAGCCGAAATTTCCCCTGGCCGGCCCGGTGGTCGAAATGCCGCACTGGCCGACCGACGCGGGCCTCGCCATCGGCCTTGGCCTGCTGCTCACCCTCAGCGCCGCAATGCGTGATGCGCGCAGCCAGATCAGCGCCTTCGCCCTCGCCAACGCCATCATCTATGCAAGCACCAGCACCTGGCACGTGCTCTATGACAATTCGCTGTTGCTCTGCGCCGCGATCAACCTGCCCGCGCAAATCTTGCTCGCTTGGCTGTTCCTGCGCCGAGGCACGGGCAGGGCAGGGGCCATCCCGGCGGCGCGCACCATCAATCTGCTCCGCGCGAGCCTGTTCGGCCATGCGCCCCTGCGCGCTTGGTGGGCCGATCTATTCGATCATCTCTGGTTTTTATTCCTGATCACGGCCACCATCATGCAAATGATGCTGGTGTTCGACCCGCGCTATCGCGATGCCCCCTTCGCCGTCTTTGCCGTGCCGATCGTGGTTGCGGCATTTCGGCTGTTATCCAGCGATGATCCTGCGATCCGCGATTGGCGCGATGCGCTGCCGAGTGCTTTCTTGGCACTCGGCGCCGTGGCCAGCGCCATCATCGCCGGTTGGCTCAATACCGAATTTATCATCTGGAGCGGCTGCGCGCTGCTGCTCGCGGCCCCTGCCTTGCGCAGCGTCATCGTCACCCTCATCAAGAAAACAGGAGAGAAACATGTCCATTTACGCGCTTGACGGTCTGGCCCCCGAACTTCCCGCCGATGGTAGCGCTTGGGTTGCCCCCAATGCTCAAATTATCGGCAAAATCCGCCTCGGTGTTCAATCCAGCGTCTGGTTCGGCGCGGTCCTGCGCGGTGATAACGAGTTGATTTCGCTCGGCGCGCGCAGCAATATCCAAGAAAATTGCGTGCTGCACACCGATATCGGCTCCCCCCTCACCATCGAGGAGGATTGCACTATCGGCCATTCCGTCACCCTGCATGGCTGCACCATTGGCCGTGGCAGCCTGATCGGCATGGGTGCGATCATTCTGAATGGCGCGGTGATCGGCGAAAACTGCATCGTCGGCGCCCACGCTTTGGTCACCGAGGGCAAGAAATTTCCGCCAAATTCCTTGATCGTCGGCTCACCCGCCGCCGTCAAACGCACCCTGCCGCCCGAATCCGCCGCCCAGCTGCGCCAATCCGCTCTGCACTACGTCAAAAACGCCCAGCGTTTCGCCAAAGGCCTCACCGCAATCGGCTGATCGATCATTCGGTCCCGCCAACGCCACTCGCCATGGCGGCGATCAGCTTTTGCCGCGATGCACCAACAGCGCGAGCGCGTAGGAAGCCGCCGCCGTCCCGAGTAACGCAAGAGCCGGCTGGCGCTTGACGAAGTCAAGAATCGGCTGAGCAAAACCGCCCGCCGATGTCGCCTCGCCCGGCGCATCCACGGCGGATCGCACAGTCTCAGCCGCGCCATGGATTGCGTCTTTGGCCGCGCCATAGGCCTTCTGCGCCTTGCCGGTGACTTGATCAGCCAGCCCTTCGGCCTGCAAATCATCATCACCATTCGCCGACCCTAAACCTTCCTTGATTTTGCCGCCAAAATCCTTGGCCGCACCAGCAATTTCATTATCGTCCATCATCAACTCCTGAATATTCTCTCCAATTCAAAATGGACGCCCGAATTGCCCAAACAAGCGGCACCCCGCGCCTCAAGCGCGATCTCACGTCCCCATACCGCCGGCAAATCACAATAAAAATTAACAAAAACAATCCAATAACCTTTTCGCACCCACAAATTCGGTAGCGGCATTAAAAATGCATAACCTGGAGCCATGATCGATACGATTTGCCTTAAAGTTGACATGATCGCTGAATGCTGGGCATCATAACCAATGCGCCGGGGGGCATGGCGCATCGATCCGTAATTTCCAATAAGGAGACCACAATGGCCGACGGAATGAATGTCAAACTCAAACGTGATGCGGGGATCATTGGCCTGTTATTCGCCAGTCTCGGCGGCATCATCGGCTCAGGCTGGCTGCTCGGGCCACTCACAGCGGCAAAAGTTGCTGGACCCGCCTCATTGATCGCCTGGGCCATCGGCGGCTTCGCGGTGCTGTTGCTCTCCTTTGTTTATGCCGAACTCGCCACCGCATTTCCGCGCGCGGGTGCGGTGATTGCATTCCCAAAATTGTCTCACGGCAATTTGATGGCGACCATGCTCAGCTTCGTGGTGTTCCTCGGCTACGCCTCGGTCGCACCCGCAGAGGCTTCTGCCGTGATCACCTATGCCAGCAACTATATCACGGGCCTGGTTGATAAAGCCGGTGTGCTCACCACCGAAGGCTTCATCGCGTCAGCGGTTCTGCTGGCGATTTTTGCCGTGGTGAACATGCTCGCCATCAAGCTGGTGCTGCTGATCAACAGCACCCTCACTTGGTGGAAATTAGCGATTCCAGCGCTGACCATCATTGTGTTTTTGTTCGCGGGCTTTCACATCAGCAACTTCACCTCGCATGGTTTTGCGCCCTCCGGCGCCTCGGGCATTTTCTCCGCCGTTGCCACGTCGGGCATCGTTTTCTCGTATCTCGGCTTTCGCCAAGCGGTGGAACTCGCCGGTGAATCCTCCAACCCCAAGCGCAATCTGCCCATCGCTATCGTCGGCTCGGTGCTGATCGGGTTGGTCATCTATGCTGGCCTGCAAATCGTCTTTATCGGCGCTGTTTCACCGGCGGATCTGACCAAAGGCTGGGCCAATGTGAATTTCACCGGCGCCTTCGGCCCGTTCGCCGGCCTCGCCTCACTGCTCGGTGTTGGTTGGTTGGCGGTGCTGCTCTATATTGATGCCTTCATCTCGCCCTCAGGCACCGGCATCATTTATTTCACCACCACCTCGCGCGTGCTCTATGCCACCGGCAAGGAAGGGCTGATCGGCGGCAATTTCTTCGCCAAACTCACCAGCGTTGGCGTGCCCGTCGTGGGCGTCATCGTCACCTTCCTGGTCGGGCTGTTGTTCCTCGCACCGTTTCCGTCCTGGCAAGGCATCGTGACCTTCATTTCCTCGGCCACCGTGCTCTCCTACGGCACCGGGCCGGTGGTGTTGTTAACACTGCGTAAAACCATGCCGGAGGGGAAATTCCCGCGCCCGTTCCTGCTTGCGGGCGCACCTGTCATCGCCGGATTCGCCTTCATCATCTCCAATTTCATCATTTTCTGGAGCGGCGCCCATACCGATAATTTCTTGTTCGGCCTGATCGGCGTGTTTGCCGTCCTCTATATCGGCTACGAGGCGATCCTTGGCGTCGGCCTACAAAATCTGCACTGGCGCGGCGCGTGGTGGCTGGCGCCCTATTTCTTCGGCATGTGGCTGCTCACCTATCTCGGCCCGAAAGGCCTGGTGCAAGGCACCGGCACGCTCAACCAAGTCACCGACTCGGCAATCCTGGTCGTGTTCAGCCTGGTGATGCTGTTTGTCGCGATGAATTCCGGCATGATCGATCCGGAAGAAGCCAAAGCAACCATCCTCGCCGGTGAACCCGAAATGTTTGGCGCGGAATAAACCACCCAACCGGGCGGCGGCTGCAATCAACGCGGCTGTCGCCCGACCTTATTCTACTCATCACCAAACGGGAGCGAAAATGTCTCAAAATCACGAAATCCGCGTCATCGCCCATGTCCAAGCCCAACCCGGTGCCGAAGCCACGATTCGCGATGCGCTGATCACCCTGGTCCGCGCCACCCGCGCCGAGCCGGGTTGCCTGTCTTACACGCTGCATGAAGACCCCGCCAAAGCCGGCCAGTTTTACTTCTACGAAGTGTATCGCGATCAAGCGGCGTTGGATCATCATATGCAATCGCCGCATCTCACCGCCGCCTTCGCTGCCGTCGGCCATCTAGTTGCCGCCGCACCGGTCATCACGCCGGTCAAAGAGGTTGCGATTTAATCCGCGTCAGCCGCCCGCGCCGCGTTACCGCGTGGCGCCGGCGGCCTCCAGGGCGCGCAAATAGGCCGCCCACCGATACTCCATCTCCCGCCCCAGCCGGTGCAGATAATCCCAGGAATAAATCCCGGTCGCGTGCCCGTCATCAAAACTAATCCGAATCGCGTAATGCCCGTTCGGCTCAATATGCGTAATGCCAACCTGCTGCTTGCCACTCACCAATTGCCGCTGGTCCGGACTATGCCCCTGCACCTCGGCACTCGGGCTTTCCACCCGTAAATACTCCGCCGGCAGCGCAAACATCGCGCCATCGGCAAAACGGATTTCCAGCACCCGCTCCGCCCGCTTGAGCCGAATTTCGGTCGGTTCCGGTGCATCGCTCATGTGTCGAGCTTTCGCGCCTCATCAACCAGCATGATCGGAATGCCATCGCGCACCGGAAACGCCAGCCCCGCACGCTCGCTGATCAATTCCCCCGCCGCCCGATCATAGATCAACGGCCCCTTGGTCAGCGGGCAAACCAGCAATTCCAACAATTTCGGATCGATCGGCGCAGTCTCGGTCATGCGCATTCCCAATAAGAGAAAGATGGCGCACCCGAAGAGACTCGAACTCCTAACCCCCAGATTCGTAGTCTGGTGCTCTATCCAATTGAGCTACGGGTGCGCGATGTCGGATCGACTAGCCGATACCGTCGCACTCGGCAAGACCCACCCGATTGCCATCAGCCATGGCGTGCGCCCGCTTGACCTGCCCCGCTTGACCCGCCCCGCCCCGCTTGACCTGCCCCGCATCGCGTTTCGCAAGCCATGCATAAATGACGCTGGTTGATCATGCCTCAAAACGCGTAATTTTAGCCCGAAAAAGTCTTCCCATCCCGCCAAAGGAGACGAAAATGTCCATAAAGCCGCTCAGCGCCGCCCTCGCGATCATGGCCGCGATCACTATCGCCCCCAAACCAGCCCTGGCCCTAGTCCCCAGCCCCACAGTCATTGACGCACCGGGCCTCCCCGCCACCTGCGCCACCACCACCTATCAAGACCACGGCACCGTCGCATTCCCCGCCTTCTGCGAAAATGTCGAGCGCGCCTTGCTGAGCAACGGCCCGTTCAAGGCCGCCTTGCAGCACGCCCGCCGGGTCAACGCGGTGATTTCCTTTGCCGCCCTGCCCAATGGTCGCATTTTCGCCACCTTGCTGGACCGCTCATCCGGCAATGTGCTGATCGATCGCTCGCTTCTCTCGTCGCTCCAGGGCGTGCGCGCCCCGGCAACCGGCAGCCACCCGCTAATTTTCGCCATGCCCATTATGCTGCGCGCGGTTGATAATTCCCCCGCCGTCACCTTCCACGTGATCGTCAAATAACCCGACTATCGAAGCAGATAAACCGCAAATAACGCCTCATCGTCGCTCCAAACCTGCGCGGTGCGCCAACCCGCTCGGCTGGCCAGCGCCTGGAATCGCGGCACCGCATATTTGTGACTATTCTCGGTGTGAATCGTCTCGCCCGCCGCAAAAGCAATTGCCTGTCCCGCCACCATCACCGTCTGCGCGATCAAACTGCGCAAATGCATCTCGATCCGATGCTGCCCAGCATTCCACACCACCTGATGCGCAAATCGCTCCAGCACGAAATCAGCCTTGGCTTCCCGGTTCAACCGCGTCAGCATATTCAAATTAAACCGCGCGGTCACACCAGCCGCATCATCATAGGCTGGGATTAACCGCGTCGGTGATTTTTCCAAATCAACCCCAATCACCAGCGCGCCGCCTGCGCCCAAATCCATCCGCGCCCGGCGCAAAAACGCCAAAGCCGCCTCTGGGTCCAAATTGCCAATCGTCGACCCCGGAAAAAACCCAACACGCGGCTCGCCCACCGCACGCGGGATCACCAAAGGCTGCATGAAATCGGCCATCATCGGCTCAACCGCTAAGGTCGGATGGCTCCGCGCCATACGCGCCCGTAAATCAGCCAAAGCGCCACCGGCAATATCGATCGGCACGTAAAGCCGAGGCGCCAACGCCGCGATCAAAATGGCCCCCTTCGCCTCATCGCTCGCGCCATACTCGATCAAGGCCGAGCGTGCAGGCAGCAACGAGGCCAAATCCGGTGCGATGCGCCGCAAAATCGCGGTCTCGGTTCGCGTCAGATAATATTCCGGCAACGCGGTGATCGCGCCGAACAAAGCGCAGCCCGCCTCATCATAAAACAGCTTCGGCGGCAAGGTTTTCGGCATCGCCGTCAGCCCCGCCAACACCTCATCAACCAAGCCCCGATCCGCAGCGCCAACATCGCGCACCCGCCGTGCCAAATCCATGCTCAGCAATCCCGCGCCAGCCGCAATCCCGAAAACTGCCAGCGTTTTTCAGGATGAAAGAAATTCCGATAGCTCGCCCGCTTATGCCCCACCGGCGTCGCCGCCGAAGAGCCGCGCAGCACCATCTGATTAATCATGAATTTGCCATTATACTCACCAATCGCCCCCGCGACCGGCCGGAAGCCCGGATAAGGCCGATACGCGCTCTCGGTCCATTGCCAGACCACCCCGGTCATCGCCGCCAAGCGTGGATCGCCATAAGCCGCCTCCCATTCCGCCTCCGTCGGCAGCCGCGCCCCCGCCCAGCGGGCCAACGCATCCGCCTCATACCATGATAGATGAACGAGCGGCGCCTGCGGGTCGATCGGCGCTGACCCGCCCGGCCCGAAACCCCAATATTGATCGTCCAATTGCCGCCAATAAAGCGGCGCCGTCCAGCCTTGCGCCTGCACCTGCGCCCAGCCATCGGCCATCCATAATGTCGGCGTCTGATAACCACCATCAGCGATGAAATCGAGCATGGTCGCGCAGGGCACTAAATGATCCGCGAGCGCATAGGGCGCTAACCAAACCCAATGGCGCGGCCCCTCATTATCGAAATGAAAATTTTCACCGCTATAGCCAATCTCAACCAAGCCACCGGCAAATTCCACCCAACCCGGCGGATCACGCCGCGCCTGCACCGGTAGCCCCCAGCCCGGTATCGCCGCCGGCAGCAGCGGGTTCTGCGCAAAAGCATGGGTGATATCGGTAATCATCAATTCCTGATGTTGCTGCTCATGGTTCAGGCCCAACACCACTAAATCGGCCAGATCAGCCACATCATCCAGATCAGCTAGGGCCTCGGTCAGCACATCGCGCATCGCACCATTCACATGCGCACGGTAATCACTCACCTGCGCCGCACTCGGTCGGGTAATCATGCCGCGCGCCACCCGCGCATGGCGTGGCCCGACCGCCTCGTAATAGGAATTGAACAAAAACCCGAAATCCGGATCGAATATTTGATAATCAGGCCGGGCCGTCCGCAGCACAAATTGCTCGAAAAACCACGTCGTATGCGCCAAATGCCACTTGATCGGGCTTGCATCCGGCATCGATTGCACCGCCTGATCCTCGGCGCTGAGCAAAGCGGCCAACGATTCACTGTGCTGCCGCACGGCATCAAAGTGGTGCAGCAATGAAGCATTCACCGCCGCATCGCTCGCCGCATCACCGGTCACCATCGCGTCCATGCCATCAAACCCCTTTACCCCTCAGCCTTATAATAAGCTGCGGGCCGGGAATGTCAGCACCTTGTCATCAATTCAGTCGTTACGGTTTAATGTACGAAAAACCATGCTGCTCAAGCTGCACAATGCGGATCACCCCAGCCGGCACAATCACCGGCTGTGGCAACAAGACCGGCATATGGCCCAATTTCCGCGCCATCGCTTCCATCGTATTATGACAGGCATCGAACTCCACACCCTCGGCTGCCATCGATTCAATCCGCTTGGCATCCGGGCTGTGTGCCAGCAACATCTTCAAGCCCGGACCAAACCCCACCACGATGATCTGGATTTTATCGCTGCCCATATCATCGAGCATGTTCTGCACATTATTCAGCGCCAACCCCCAGCGCTGCGGATTATCCTGATCAACCTGGATCACCACATGCGCCTTCGCAAACGGGTGCGGCTGCAAATAGCTCGGCTCATCAAACTTAAAGCTCTTCATCATCGATGGATTAGCATGGGCCAGCCCCGCCCACCCCAACGCCATGCAAGCTAGTCCCAAAGCGCGTATCTTTTTCATGGTTCGCTCCCCTTTTTTATAGCCAGCTCGAAACATATCGAGATTTTTACGCCGATGCAAAGCAGCTCGGCGCCCGCGCCAATGGCGAGATCGCAAAATTCACGGTAGGCGGCGATGATGAGCGAGGCGCCCAAAATACCCAACCCCCCCAATTCAGCGCTGCGCAATGCCGTGCTGCTCGCCGGTATCTTGCTGATCGCGGTGAATTTGCGCCCCGCCATCGCTTCGGTCTCCCCGGTGCTCGGCACCGTGCGCATAGCTCTCGGCCTCAGCGCCTATGGCGAAACCGCCCTCGCGACGATTCCGGTTTTTTGCTTCGCCGCCCTGGCCCCCCTGGCCCTGCCGCTGCAACGCCGCCTCGGCGTTGAACGCACCACCCAGCTCTTGCTAATCGCCCTGGTCGCGGGCTTGGCACTGCGTCTGCTCGGTGATGCGCCAGCACTTTATCTCGGCACCGCGCTCGCCACCGCGTCCATCGCCATCGGCAATGTCTTGCTCCCTGCCATCGTCAAGCGCGATTTTCCGCACCGCGTCGGGTTGATCACCGGGCTCTACGTCACCGCGCTGAACGCCGCCGCCGCCCTCGCATCGGCCATCGCCGTGCCGCTGGCCAGCAATCTCGGCTGGCGCGGCGCGCTCGGCTTCTGGCTGATCCCCGCGATCATCGCCGCCTTGGTCTGGCTGCCGCAATTGAGCCATGGCGCGCATCACCTCAAGCTCGCCCATCGCTCCGGCGCGTTTCGCCAATTGATCCGCCAACAGCTCGCCTGGCAAATCGCCCTGTTCATGGGCATGCAATCACTGGGCTTTTACTCCATCCTCTCTTGGCTGCCGAGCATTCTGCGCGCCCATGGCATCAACCCCGCCCTCGCCGGGCTGATGCTGTCCTCCACCATGCTGATCGCCATTCCGGTCTCGCTGCTCACCCCGGCCATCGCCGCCCGCCGCCCCGATCAGCGCGGCTTTCTGCTCGGCGTGCTCGCCCTCTGCGCCCTTGGCTATGGCATGATCTTGTTGGCCCCGCGCGCGCTCGGCTGGCCGGCCATGCTGTGCATCGGCGCCGGCCAAGGCGCGGCCTTTCCGCTCGCCCTCACCTTGATCGTGCTGCGCAGCAGAGACGGCACCACCGCCATGGGCGTCTCAGCCTTCTCGCAAGCCATGGGCTACGCCATCTCGATCGCCGGCCCGCTCGGCATGGGGGCGATTCACGCTGCAACCGGCCATTGGCAGCCCGCACTGCTATTCCTAATCGCCACATTAATCCCAGCCCTCTGGAGCGGCCTCGGTGCCGCCAGCAACCGAACACTCAGCCTGTAGATCAATATTGGTTTAGGTCTCGCCCGCCGGATCAATCCGCGCCAATTCCATGCCGGCCTCAATCAAGTCACCCACCGCGCCATCAACCAGCGCGACCACCCCATCCGCCGGTGCAACAATGCGCATCTGCACCTTCATCGCCTCGAGCAAAAACAACACATCGCCCTTGCGCACCTGATCTCCCATCGCAATCGCCACGCTCAAAATTTTGCCCGGCATCGGTGCGCGCACGGATCGGTCCTGCGCCGTCTCGCCGGCAGCGCTCGCATAGGGATCAATCAATGTCAGCGCGCTGCGCACCCCCGCCTCATGCACGATCAGCTCATCGCCCAACCGCACCACACTCACCGGCCCGGTCTGCCCCTGTAGGGTCAGCGCAAACCGCCCCTCCGCCAGCGGTGCCGTCATCACCGGATAAACCTGCCCCTCAAATTCAAGATCAAACCGCGCCGCATCATGCAGATAAACCCGCAACGCATAGCGCTCAGCACCTGCTCGCAGCGCAAAATCCTGATACCCGGAGCCATTCAGCCGCCAAGCCGTCGTCAGCCCCCAAGGCGAGTCCGGATCGGCTGTGTCCACCGGCCCGGCATGCCCCGCCGCCAAATCCGCCAAATACCGCGCCGCCGCCGCCGCCAACACCCTTAGCGCGGCGGGCGCATCAGGCGCCAACAACACGGCCTCATGACGGCTGATAAAGCCGGTATCCAACTGCGCCTGCGCAAATTCCGGCAAGCGCGCAATCCGGCGCAGCAGCGTCAAATTGCTGCGCACGCCTTCAATCTCGGTTTCAGCCAGCGCTTGCGTGAGCATCCGCACGGCGGCGGCGCGGTCCGGCCCATGCACAATCAGCTTCGCCAACATCGGATCATAGTGAATGCTCACCGCATCGCCCGCGCGCACGCCACTATCGATCCGCGCCTGTGCGGGCCAGCGCAAATGCTGAATAACCCCGGTCGAGGGCGCAAAATCCTGTGCTGGGTCTTCGGCATAAAGCCGCACCTCAATCGCATGACCCTCAATCCGCACATCATCCTGGCGGCAGGGCAGGGGCTCACCCGCCGCCACCCGGAATTGCCATTCCACCAAATCCAGCCCGGTAATCGCCTCCGTCACCGGATGCTCAACCTGCAGGCGGGTATTCATTTCCATGAAATAGAACGCATCGTCCTCGACAATGAATTCCACCGTGCCCGCGCCCACATAGCCAATCGCGCGCGCCGCCGCACACGCCGCCTCACCCATCGCGCGTCGGCGCGCCAAGGTCATGAACGGGGCAGGGGCCTCCTCAATAATTTTCTGATGCCGCCGCTGGATCGAGCAATCGCGCTCGAACAGCGAAATCACATTGCCCTGCCGGTCGGCAAAAACCTGGATCTCGATATGCCGGGGCCGCGTCAAATAGCGTTCGATCAACACACGCTCATCGCCAAACGCCGCTAACGCCTCGCCCTTCGCCAGCGCCAGCGCTTGGGCAAAATCCGCCGCCCGCTCGACGATGCGCATCCCCTTGCCGCCACCCCCCGCCGAGGCTTTGATCAACACCGGATAGCCAATCCGTGCGGCCTCGCCCTCTAACAAATCAGGCGCCTGATCGGCACCATGATAACCAGGCACCAGCGGCACGCCCGATTGTTGCATCAAAGCCTTGGCTGCAGCCTTTGAGCCCATCGCGCGGATCGCAGCGCCCGGCGGGCCAATAAACACCAGCCCCGCTGCGGCACAGGCCTCGGCAAATTCGGCATTTTCACTGAGAAATCCGTAACCGGGATGCACCGCATCCGCCCCCGCCTTCAGCGCTTGCGCGATAATCCGCGCGCCATCCAAATAACTCTCACGGGCGGGTGCCGCGCCAATCAAATAGGCCGCATCCGCCTCTTGCACATGCGCAGCCCCCGCATCGGCCTCGGAATACACCGCAATACAGCCAATCCCCAATTGGCGCGCCGTGCGCATCACCCGTCTGGCGATCTCACCACGATTGGCCACTAACACCGAGCGGATCGGGGTAATCGTCATGCGGACCTCCAAGACGGCGCCCGCCGCTCCAAAAATGCAGCAATCCCCTCACGCCCCTCAACCGAAGCCCGCTGCTCGGCAATCAATCGCTGGGTCTCAGCCACCAACCCATGATCGATGGATCGGCCCGCCACGGTGCGGATCAACGCCTTGGACGCCGCCTGCGCGCCCGGACCGCCTTGCCTCAAGCTCTCCAGTATCGCCTCGGCGGCCAAATCCAAAGCCTCCGCCTCGATCACCCGATGCACCAAGCCCAAAGCGTGCGCCGTCGCCGCGTCAAAAATTTCTGCGGTCAGAAAATAACGCCGCGCCGCCCGCGCGCCAATCGCTGCCACCGCATACGGGCTGATCACCGCCGGGATCAGCCCCAATTTCACTTCCGAGAAGCAAAATTTTGCGCTGGTCGCCGCAATCGCAATATCGCAACACGCCACCAATCCCACGCCGCCACCAAACGCGGAGCCTTGCACCAACGCCAAAGTCGGGATCGGTAATTGATCAAGCCGGTGCATCAATGTTGCCAATCCACCAGCGTCAGCAACGTTCTGCTCCATCGAATAGCTGGCCATCCGGCGCATCCATTCCAAATCAGCACCCGCCGAAAAACTTTTCCCCGCCGCGCGCAGCACCAAAGCCCGCAATGACGGGTCCGCCGTCACGCGCACCAAATGGTCGTTGAACTGCGCAATCATGGCATCATCGAACGCATTATGCACCGCCGGGCGGTTCAGCGTGATGGTGGCAATCGCCTGCTCGATCGTCAGTATCACAGCATCATTCATCGCATCACATCCGAAACAAGCCAAAGCGCGTCGGCTCCGGCGGTGCATTCATCGCTGCTGACAAGCCCAAGGCGAGCACCATGCGCGTATCGGCAGGATCAATCACCCCATCATCCCAAAGCCGCGCGCTGGCATAATAAGGCTCACCCTGCGCCTCATATTGCGCTTCAATCGGCGCGCGAAATGCGGCTTCCGCAGCCAGATCCCACTGCCCGCCCTTCGCCTCGATATTATCGCGCCGCACCTGCGCTAACACTGAGGCCGCCTGCACCCCGCCCATCACCGAAATCCGGGCATTCGGCCACATCCATAAAAACCGTGGATCATAAGCCCGCCCGCACATGCCATAATTCCCCGCCCCGAACGATCCGCCGATAATTACGGTAAATTTCGGCACGCTCGCCGTCGCCACCGCCGTGACCAACTTCGCCCCATCTTTGGCAATACCGCCGACTTCATATTTCCGCCCCACCATAAACCCAGTGATATTCTGCAAAAACACCAATGGAATTTGCCGCTGGGCGCAAAGCTCAATGAAATGCGCGCCTTTCAGGGCCGATTCGGAAAACAACACGCCGTTATTTGCAATAATCCCTACCGGATAGCCCCAAATCCGGGTAAAGCCCGTCACTAACGTCGTGCCATAGCGCGGCTTGAACTCCTCCAGCGCACTGTCATCGACGATGCGGGCAATCACCTCACGCACATCAAACGGCGTGCTCAAACGCTCAGGCACAATGCCATATAAGTCCGCCGGATCATAAAGCGGCGGGCGGGGCGCTTGGCGATCGGGTATTGGATATTTCGCCAGGTTCAACCCACTAACAATCCGCCGCGCCAGCCCCAGCGCATGGGCATCATTCTCCGCGAAATGATCGGCCACGCCGGAAATGCGGGTATGCACATCAGCACCGCCCAATTCCTCCGCCGTAACAATTTCGCCGGTTGCAGCCTTCACCAAAGGCGGGCCGCCCAGAAAAATCGTGCCCTGCTCGCGCACAATAATGCTTTGGTCCGCCATCGCCGGCACATAAGCGCCCCCCGCCGTGCAGGAGCCCATCACCACCGCGATTTGCGCAATCCCCGCCGCCGACATCGTCGCCTGATTGTAAAATATCCGGCCAAAATGCTCACGATCCGGAAACACCTCATCCTGATTGGGCAAGTTCGCTCCGCCCGAATCCACCAAATAAATGCACGGCAACCGATTTTGCGCGGCCACCGCTTGTGCGCGCAGATGTTTTTTCACCGTCAACGGAAAATAGGTCCCGCCCTTCACCGTCGCATCATTCGCAACGATCACGCATTCGCGCCCCGCCACCCGGCCAATCCCGGTGATAATCCCCGCCGCCGGCACCTCGCCGCCATATAATCCATGCGCCGCCAACTGCGAAAATTCCAAAAATGGCGAGGCCGGGTCAATCAAGCTGCGAATCCGGTCACGCGGCAGCAATTTACCGCGCGCCAAATGTTTCTCACGCGCCACCGCCCCGCCGCCCTGGCGGATCTGCTCAACCGTTGTGCGCAAACGCTCGACCAAGTCGGTCATCGAAGCCAAATTGGCGCGAAATTCCGCACTGCGTCGGTCAATCGAGGTCGGGATCACGGTCATGGTTCTGAACACCGCCTCGCTGTTTTTTTGCTCATAGTTATTTTATTGCGCGGATCGCCGCCGCCGACAAGAGCACCAACGCCAGGCCAACGCCAGCAGCACCGGCGGCCCGTCCAGCCCATAGCGCCGTGCCAAGCGCCGTGGTTCCAACACCAGCCGCCACAGCCATTCTAAGGCCCATCGGCGCATCCAAACCGGCGCCCGCCGGATGCGCCCGGCGGCAAATAAAGGTGCTGCCCCCACGCATAATCCAAGCCCGGTCGCATCGCCCGCCTGCCAAACCGCGTGGGCCAATCGCTCTTGCCGGGGTGAACCAATCGCCAGCAGCACCAAGGCCGCACCGCTTGCCCGCACCGTATCGCGCGCCCGCGCAAACGCCACCGGATCATCATCTAGCCCCATCGGCGGTGCATGATGCGCAATCACCAACCCGCCAAACCGCGCTGCGAGCGCCGCCGCATCCGCAGCGTCCAGCCCCACCAGCAACACGCGTGAACCGGCGGGCAGCCCTTCCAACACATCGCGCGTCAAATCCGCCCCGGTCACCACCGGCAGCGCCCCCTGGCCGCAGAACCGCGCCAGCCTGGCAATCACCTGCGAATCGAGCAAACACAGCCACGCCGCCCGATAAATGGCCCGCAACGCCGGATCGCGCCGCAGCCGCGCCAAATGATCGGTATTCGGCGTCACCACAAACTCAAATCGCGCCGCCGGATCACGCGCCAAACACTGCGTCACCGCCTGATCAAGCCCGATAGCGGCAAAACTCACCCCAAACGCATCGATGGTCATGGTGCCACCCGCAGCGCCAGCACCGCACGAAATTCGCGCGGCGCCAGCCCCGGCACGTCGCGGCGCCATCGCTCGCTCACATGCGGTGCCACCGTCACCATCCGCCCGATTCGCCAGCGCACGGCCAACCGCACCGCCCATTCGCGGGCAACGCCCCCCGGCACTACCGCCTGGGTGCCATGCAGCCGCGCCGCCACCACCACATGCCGGTCAACCCCAAGCGCTGCCGCCAAACCAGCCCGCTCGATCGGATGCCCCGGCAGGCTCAGCCCCGGATTGCCGGTATCGGTGCGGCTGAGCGATACCCCAACGGCACTGAGCCGATCCGGCATCCACCCCATCGCCAGCACAAAAACCGGCACCACCCCGCCGGTCGGCGATACCCCCTCCCCACGCTCCCTCACCACGCGCACCTGCGCCCCGCCCACCAAGGCCCGCAGCGTGAAAATCGCATCGCGTGGCGTCGCCACACCCGCTTGCAGCGCCAGCGCCCGGGTCGTGCCATAGGGCGCGCCCACCAACACCCCGGCATAGTTCGTGCGTCGCCCATCGAGTTGTACCACCCAGCGCAGCGGTGCATGCCGCGTGGTGATCGCCTGCAGCCGCCCCTGTACCGAGGTCGCGTCGCGAAATCCCGGTGCCGCACCGTGCGCGCTGATCTGGCTGTGCGTGGCCCCCACCCCGCCCTTGAGCGTCACCACCCCGAATTGATGCCGCCACGCCGCCCGCACCGCGCGCAGCTGCACCCGAAATGGCAGAGCGCTGCCCGCGCCATCGCCCGCCGCGAGCCCCAGCGCATCTTCTTGCAGCGCCGCGCGCGCAACCCCCACATCCAGCCGATCCGGGCCGATTTGCACCCGCCAGCCCAGCGCCGCCGTCACATTGGTGGTATCTTGCTGCGGCGCGCGCGCATAACGCTCGGCATTGAGGCGCACCACCCCGGCAATCCCGATAATCGGGTCAATCAGCCGCAATTGCGGCGTGACCGCCACAAGCGGCGATCCCGGTCCATCCAAGCCCGACGCCGCCAGCCCGGAAGCGCGATCATACCCCGCGCCCAGATCAATCGAGGGTAGAATCTCCAACGATTGCACCGAAAACCCCAAAGGCTGTGCCATTGCCCGCCGTGCGGTAATCCGCGCCAATCCCGGCGCCACCTGAAAACCTGGAATATCGCCCGGCAGCGCCGAGTCCAGCACCTGCCCAAGCGCCCAGCCGCCGCACGCCCAGCTTCCGCATGCCAGCATTCCCATCAGCGTAACCAGCGACAAAAGGCGGCGTCGGGACAAATTTCTATTCCAACGGGCTGAAACTTCCATTACACAACCAGTAATTGCATACTTCCGTCAACCGGTGAATAAAACGATGATCCGCATCGCCCGCCGCCACCCCGATCTTGACCGCGCGCGGGGCCTCGCCATTGCCCTAGTGGTATTCGGCCATATCGTCGCCCGCCAACCACCCACCGATGCGCATTGGTATGAAATCATCCGCCGCGTGATCTACAGCTTCCACATGCCGTTTTTCTTTTACCTCAGCGGGCGCGTTGCTATTCTCTCCGGCCAATTCGCCACGTCGCGCGCGGGCCTACCCGCCCTGATCAAATCGCGCGCCCACCGCCTGCTCGTGCCCGCCTTGCTGCTCGGCCCCCTGATCATTCTCGCCAAACGCCTCGCCGCCCCGTTCATCGCGGTCGATAACGTGCCGGTCAGCATCCAAGCCGGCCTGATCAACCTCGTCTGGCACCCCAACCACAGCCCGGCCTATGATTTATGGTTTCTGATCGTGCTGTTCGCCCTCAGCATCGCCGCCCCGATCCTGCATCGTGCCACCGGCAACCGGCTTTGGCCGCTCCTGCTGCTGGCTAGCGCGCTTTATCTCACGCCACTCCCCTCGCATCTCTACGTGGCCTTGATTGGCCGCTACGCCATTTTTTACGCCGTCGGCCTCGCCACCGGTGCTGCCGGTGCCGCCTGGTCCGCCTGGATCGATCGGTACGGCCTCGCCTGTCTCGTTATCTTTTCGATGGGCGGCCTGCTGGTCGCCCGCTTGAACCCGCCCTTCGCCGTCACTTTGCTGCCCATGGGCCTGCTCTCAATGCCCGCTCTCAACGCTTTGGTAAGATTTTCGCGCCTAAACTCCGCATCATGGCTGGAAAATCTCGGGCGCTTCTCAATGGCGATCTATCTGCTGAACACCATTTGCATCGGCCTCGCCAAAGCCGGCCTGCTCGCCCTCGCCTCATGGAATGGCTGGCATTTCTTTGCCTTCGCACCGCTCCTGCTCGCCGCCGGCTTACTCGGGCCGATCCTGATCAAACGCCAAGCCCTCTCCGCCATTCCGGCCCTCGATCGGCTGACCGACTAGCTACCCCTTTATCGCGCTTTCTCGAACGCCTGCCACCCGCTTTGGCCGCCAGCTTCACCCCCGAGCAACTTGCCGCGATCCATTGGCATTTCGCCATGCGCTACCGCGCCACCCACGCCATCGATTATCGCTGGCGTCGCTTCGGCCTCTATCTGGTGCTCCTCGTCGGGCGCGATCACCGCGCCGAGTAAGCTGCAAGCCGCCCTCATCTCACAGCCGAAAATACCCGCCCAAGCGCGGATGATATAATTCAGAATCCACATAACCCGCGCGCGCATGCCGCGCACTATTCACCCGCGTCAGCACCGAGCCGGTGAGCACACAGCCTGATTCCGTGAGTAACGAGGCCGCCGCCAGCGCAATGCGCTTGGGCGTTTGCTGCCAACGCACGCATAAAATCGTCTGCTGCGCCAAGCGCCCGAGCACCCGCGCCTCCGCGAGCGCAAAAACCGGCGGCAAATCCAAAATCACCACCGCATAGCGCTCCGCCAACCGCTCCAACAAAAGCGGCATCGCGGGTGATAAAAACAGGCTCAGCGCATCGGTCGCCACCGCCCCCGCCGGCATCAAATCAAGCCCGGCAATCCGGCTCGGCTGGATCGCCTGCGCCAAATCGACCCGCCCCGCCAAAAAATCGGTCAGCCCCGCCGCCCCCGCCAAATCGAACAAACTATCGAAACTCGGCTGGCGCACATCGCAATCAATCGCCAACACCCGGCCACCCGCATCATCATCGTGCCCGGTTATGTCCTCCCGCCGGCCATCGCCAGTCGCCAAACGCATGGTCATCGCGAGGCTCGCGGCCAAACTCAGCGCCAAGGTGGTCTTGCCCTCGCCCGGTCGCGCCGCCGTCACCGCGATGCTGCGCGGCGTACCCTGCTCCAGCGAAATCCCGATCCGCAATGCGCGCAATTGCTCGCTAAACGGCGAAAACGGATTGCGCACGGCATAATCCGCGGCCAATAGCCCGCCTTGCGCCCGGCGGCTCAATTCCGGCAACAGCGCCAAGCATGGCACCGCCAAAGCCGCCCGCAAATCCTCGCCACTGCCAATATTCCGATCGAGCGCCGCCCGCGCCAGCATCGCCAAAACCGCCAACGCCACCCCCAGCGCCCCGGCCCCGGCCAAAATCAAAGCCGGATGCGGCGCACTCGGGCGCGTCGGCACCGCCGCCGGCGATAAAATCCGCGCATCCGGCGGCGTCAGCAGGCTCTGACTATCCAAAACGCCGATCTGCTTGGTTAATTCCTGCAACAAGCTGCGATCCGCCGCCCGCTGCCCCTCGAGCTGCGCCATCGGCGCCGCCCGCACCGACGCCGCCGTTGCCTGATCGCGCGCCGCCGCCAGCCGGGCGCGCAGCGCCGCCACCTGCGCCGCCGCGCCGGTCACGGCGGCACGATCATGCGCCATCGTCCGCGCCATCGCCGCCCCAATCGCCTGCTGCACCGCCGCCAACGCCGCCCGATCCGCCCGCATCCCCGGATAATTCGGCCCCTCAGTCGCCGCGTGTGCCGCCAAGCGTGCCGCAATCTGCGCCGCCTTCGCCCGCAGCGGATCAAGCGATGGGGCCACCGCCGCCCCGGCTGACGCCGCCGATACCCCGCCATCGCGGGCAATTTGGCTCTGCGCCGCCGCAAGCCGCGCCTCCGCTGCAATCAGCGCATCGGTCAATTGCCCCGCCGCCTGGTTGGTCAAGGGTGCATTGACCCCCCGCTCGGTGCCCGCCCGCGCCCGCGCTTGCGCCAACGCCAAATCGGTCGCCGCTAAATCATGGCCAATCTGGCGCGCCCGCGTCTCCAGCCACAGCCGCGCATGATCCAACAGCTTCTCGCGCCGCTGCTGCTGGGCTTGCAAATAAAGCCGCATCGCCAAATTTGCCGCCGCCGCTGCCCGCGCGGGATCAGCATCCGAAAACCGCACCCGAATAATCTGCGATCCCGGCTCCACCGTCACCCGCAAAGCCTGCCGCACCCGCTCCAGCGCCGCCGCCCGACGCACCGCCTGCGCATCCGCCGCCCGCCGATGCCACGGAAACCAGCGATCAAGCCAAGAGCCGCGCCATGATGACCGGGGCGCAACGCCGCTCACGGGGGCGGCGGCCAGCCGCTTCGCAATCCCCTTCAACACCGGCCGATCGGTGAGCAAATTGACCTGGCTATCCATCAACGCATGGGTCACCTGATTGCGCGCCACCACGCCGCCTAGCAACTTCGGGTTGAAGTCCGCCGGCGCATACAGCAAAATTCCGGTCGCCGTGTAGGTCGGCTGCATGCGCGTCAGCGCCAGCAAGGCCAACCCCGGCACCATCACCGCCACCAACATTCCCAATCGCCAATGCCGCCGGATCGCCCAAAACGCTGCGAGCGGATCGCCCTCCTCAGCCAGCGTCGCGTGATCGATCCTGGTCATTGCCGCCTTTTGCCCAATCCCGAATTGACCTATACTGATCGTTGATGGAATCCGGGCAAAAGTCAATCTTAAGTTGTATATCGCGCCGCAGCCTGATGCTGGCCGCCCCGCTCGCGCTCGCCGCCCCGCTCGCACTCGCTTCCTGCGCCACGACCGATCTGCCGCCGCTGCCGCCGACCGGCGCCTATCGTCTCGGCCCCGGCGATGAAATCCGCGTCGCGGTGTTCGGCCAAAAGCAGCTCAGCGCCCGCTATCGCATCGCCGCCGATGGCCATATCGCCATTCCACTCCTCAAACCCATCGACGCAACGGGCCTCACGCCCGACGCGCTGGCACAACGCATCGCCGCCCGCCTCACCCGCGCCGGCCTGCTCGCCCATCCCGCCGTCGCCGTCGAAATCCGCCGCTACCGGCCGTTCTACATTCTGGGCGAAGTCCGCCGTCCCGGTGCCTACCCGTTCCAACCCGGCATGACCGTGCTCACCGCCGCCTCGATCGCAGGCGGCTTTACCGATCGTGCCGCCGAGCAGCGTTTCTTGGTGATTCGCACCCGCAACGGCCAGCCGCACCGCTTCAGCGCCCGCGCCGAATCCGCGATCGCCCCCGGCGATGTCATCAAGGTGCGCGAGCGGCATTTCTAGAGCGTGATTGCTTATCATCAATCTCGCTCTAGCCTCTGTTTGTCGATCAATTTCATTGGTTTAGCTAGAATCTGTCGATTCAACCTAAACCCATATTGATCTAAGCCGCCCTGGCGCGCCACATGTCGCGCCGCGTGTCGCGCCCCAACCCCGAAATTCGCTCCCATACATTGACACCCGAACCAACCCTGCTCTACCGCCGCTGCAACATCGGAGACCCTCACATGGCGGCAACCGCCTTCATCTTTCCTGGCCAAGGCAGCCACAGCGTCGGCATGGGTCGAGACCTCGCCGCAACCTTCAGCGCCGCCCGTGCGGTGTTCGAGGAGGTCGATGACGTGCTCGATCAAAAATTATCGCGCCTGATCTTCGAAGGCCCCGCCGATGAGCTCACCCTCACCGAAAACGCCCAACCGGCGCTGATGGCCGTGTCCATGGCGGCTTTGCGGGCGTTGGAACAAGAAACCGGCCGCTCCCTCACGGACATGGCCGCCCTCGTCGCCGGCCACTCGCTCGGCGAATATACCGCACTCGCCGCCGCTGGCTCGTTCACCATCGGCGAAGCCGCCCGCTTGCTGCGCCTGCGCGGCCAAGCCATGCAGCGCGCCGTCCCGCCCGGTGCCGGTGCCATGGCGGCCTTGCTCGGCGCCACGCTCGATCAAGCCCGCGCCATCTGCGCCGAAGCGCAAAGCCAAAGCGGGGCAGGGGAGGTGGTCGAGATCGCCAATGATAATGGCGGCGGCCAAGTGGTCATTTCCGGTAGCCTCGCCAGCGTCGATCGCGCGATCGAGGTCGCCAAAGCCCAAGGCGTCAAGCGCGCCATGAAATTGCCGGTCTCCGCACCGTTCCATTGCGCCCTGATGGCTCCCGCCGCCGAAGCGATGCGTGTCGCCTTGGCCCAAACACCGCCGCGCCCCCCCCGCGTGAAGCTGGTCGCCAATGTCAGCGCCGGCATCCTGACCGATCCCGCCGCCATCGCCGCCAGCCTGGTCACCCAAGTCACCGCCACCGTGCGCTGGAGCGAATCGGTTGCCTTCATGGCCCAGCACGGTATCACCCGCATGGTCGAACTCGGCGCCGGCAAAGTCCTTGCCGGGCTGGTCAAGCGCATCGCCCCCGATATCGAGTCGGTCTCCGCAGGCACCCCCGCCGAACTCGAAACGGTCATCAACCATGTCCAATAACCCAGCCAGCGCCCTATTTTCGCTCACCGGCAAATGCGCCCTGGTCACCGGCGCCTCCGGCGGCATTGGTGCTGCCATCGCCCGCGTGCTGCACAGCCAAGGCGCTGCCGTCGCGCTATCGGGCACCAGGGCCGAGGCCCTGCACAGCCTCGCCACCGAATTGGGTGCGCGCGCGCATGTCTGCCCCGCTGATCTCGCGGACCCTGCCGCGCCCGACGCGCTGATCGCCGCCGCCGAGGCCGCGATGGGAGGTCTGGATATCCTGGTCAATAATGCCGGCGCCACCAAAGACGGTCTTGCGCTGCGCATGAGCGACGCCGATTTCGAACGCATCATCGATCTTGATCTGGTCGCGCCGTTCCGCCTCGCGCGCAGCGCGCTCAAAGGCATGCTGCGCCGCCGCGCCGGGCGGATCATCAATATTGGCAGCATCGTCGGTGCCACCGGCAATCCCGGCCAGGCCAATTACGTTGCCGCCAAAGCCGGTCTTGCCGGTCTCACCAAGGCGCTCGCCCAAGAAGTCGCCTCGCGCGGCATCACCGTTAATCTGGTCGCCCCCGGCTTCATCGCCACCCCGATGACCGATGCGCTGACCGATGCCCAGCGCACCGCCCTGCTCAGCAAAATTCCCCTCGGTCGCATGGGCACCCCCGAAGACATCGCCGCCGCCGTCGCGTACCTTGCCGCCGAATCCGGCGCCTGGATCACCGGTGCTGCGCTGCACATCAATGGCGGCATGGCCATGCTGTAACCAAGGCCGCGTTTCGCCCCCCAGCCCGCGCCGCGCGCGGTGGTTGGCGCATCGCAGCAAACCATGCTAAGCGCGCCCATCTTTGCCGACTCGTCCCCCTATTCAGTTCAAATCCAACCGAATAGAAGGTGCCGAATAACCCCGTGTCCGCCGTGCCGGACCACTATCGTTGCAGGAGCTAAATCATCATGAGTGAAGTCGCCGATAAAGTGAAGAAAATCGTGGTCGAACATCTCGGCGTCGATGAGGCCAAAGTGACCCCGGAAGCCTCGTTCATCGATGATCTGGGTGCCGACAGCCTCGATACCGTCGAATTGGTGATGGCGTTCGAAGAAGCCTTCAGCGTCGAAATCCCCGAAGACGCCGCCGAGAAAATCGCGACCGTCAAAGACGCTATCGACTATATCGAAAAGAAAAAAGCCGAATAATCGGCACCCGGCGAGGGAGAGCGCTATGCGTCGCGTTGTGGTCACCGGTATGGGCATCGTTTGCCCGCTTGGTCTGGGTGTCGAGCATGTTTGGTCCAAACTGCTCGCCGGCCAATCCGGTATCGGAGCGATTACCAGCTTCGATGCCGGTGATCTTCCCGCCAAAATCGCCGGTGAAGTGCCGCTCGGCCCGATGGCCGAGGGCAAATATACCGCCTCGGATTGGATCGCGGTCAAAGACGTTAAAAAAATGGACCCGTTCATCCATTACGGTATCGCTGCGGCCGCCCAAGCGGTCGCCGATTCCGGCTGGGAACCCCAAACCGAGGAAGAGCGCTGCGCGACAGGCGTGATGATGGGCTCGGGCATCGGCGGCCTGCAAACCATCTATGAAGGCTCGGTGCTGGTGCATGAAGGCAAAGCCCGGCGCATGTCACCCTTCTTCATCCCCTCAGCCCTGATCAATCTGATCTCCGGCCAAATCTCAATCCGCTACGGCTTCAAAGGCCCCAACCACGCCGTCGTCACCGCCTGCGCCACCGGCGTTCACGCGATTGGCGATGCCGCCCGTCTGGTCGCCTTCGGCGATGCCGATGTCATGGTCGCGGGCGGTGCCGAAGCCACGGTCTGCGCCTTGGGCATTGGCGGTTTCTGCGCCTCACGCGCCCTTTCCACCGGCTTTAATGACAATCCCACCGCCGCCTCGCGCCCGTGGGACAAAGACCGCGATGGCTTCGTGATGGGTGAGGGCGCGGGCGTGCTGGTGCTCGAAGAATATGAACACGCCAAACAGCGCGGCGCCAAAATCTACGCCGAAATCGCGGGCTATGGCATGTCGGGCGATGCTTATCACATCACCGCCCCCGCCGAGCATCACGATGGTGCTTTCCGCGCGATGAAAGCGGCCCTGAAATCAGGCGGCCTCACCCCCGAGGATGTCGATTACATCAACGCCCACGGCACCTCCACGCCGCTTGGCGATGATCTTGAGTTGGAAGCGGTCGAAAACCTGTTCGGCGACCACGCCAAAAATCTCGCTATGTCCTCGACCAAATCCGCGACCGGCCATCTGCTCGGTGCCGCCGGCGCGATCGAGGCCGTATTCTCAATTCTCGCACTCCGCGATCAAGTCGCCCCCCCCACCCTCAATCTGCACGAGCCGAGCCGCGCCAGCGTGATCGACCGCGTGGCCCTGCAAGCGCAGCCGCGCAAAGTCAACATCGCCCTGTCCAACAGCTTTGGCTTTGGCGGCACCAATGCCTCAATTCTGTTCCGTAAGCCCCAATAAAATAACGATAAAAATCATCAGCAGCGGATTTTGCTGCGCATGACCAAGTGGCGCCGTTTGGTTCTGCCGCTCTGGACCCTGGTGATCGTGCTCGGCATTCTGCGCACCGCGATCCAGGAAAGCTACAACGGACCCGGCCCGCTCGCGGTCAGCAAAAACGTCACCATCCCGCGTGGCGGCCTGCCAACCATCGCCCGCACGCTCGATCAGGCCGGTGTGATCCGCCATCCGCTCATTTTCGAAATCGCCGCCTATCTCACCCGGCGCCAGGGCAAGCTGCGCGCCGGCGAATTTCGCTTCGTGGCCCATGGCAGCCTGCGTGAGACGCTGAACACGCTGCGCACCGCCCCGGTGGTGGAACACCCAATCACCCTGCCACCCGGCCTCACCGCGACCCAAATCGCCGCCATCATCAATCAAGCCCCCCACGCCACCGGCCATATCGGCACGCCGCCGCAAGGCAGCATTCTGCCGCAAACCTTTGATTATCCGAGCGGTACACCCCGCGCCGCCATCCTCGCCCGCGCGCAAGCCGCCTTGCGCCGCACCCTCGCCGCCCAATGGGCGCAGCGCGCGCCCAACCTGCCGGTCACCACGCCCAACCAAGCCCTGATCCTTGCCTCCATCGTCCAGCTCGAAACCCCGCTCCGCGCTGAACTCCCGAAAATCGCCGCCGTCTATGAAAACCGGCTCAAGCGCGGGATGAAATTGCAAGCCGATCCCACCGTGATTTTCGCCGCCACGGGAGGCCGCGCCACCGCCCTCAATCACCCGATCACGATGGCCGATCTCAACCGCGACAACCCGTATAATACCTATAAATTCAATGGCCTACCGCCCGGTCCCGTCTGCGCCCCTGGCCTGCACGCCATCCGCGCCGTGCTGCATCCCGCCCCGATCAACGCGCTCTATTTCGTCGCCACCGGCCATGGCGGCCACGTCTTCGCCCGCCATTTCAAAACCCAGCTCGCCAATATCGCCCGCTACCGTGCGGCCAATCCGTAAGCTGAGCCGGACCAAACCGCGTCAAATGCGCCGATAGGTCAACACCAACACATCGCGAAACGCGGGCAAGCCAGGGTCAACCGGCACCACCGGCGTCACCCCATGAAACACAAGCCGATCATCAACCAAAGCGGCATCGCGCGGCTGCACCAGCGTAAACTCGCCCAGGCTGTGCCCGTCCAAATCATGAATGGTCGTCGTCCCTTGCTCGATATTCGAGCGCCGGACCATCAACACCAGCACATAATCCACACCATCACGATGCATCCCTTCGGGCGTCGGCAAACCCGCCCCCTCCGGCCCGGTTTCAATGCGAAATTGATGCGCCTCGACATGCCACGCCAAACTCCCGGCCACCCCTTCGAACAGGGAGCGGGTCAGTCCCAGCAAAGCCTGAAAACACGCCCCCTGGCTGACCACATCAGCAATCGGTGCAAACCAACGCTCAACCCCGCCATTCAGCGCATTATAATCCCGCGCCTGATAATGCGGCTGATGCGCCGCCCGCTTGATCGGCTGATCGGGCCGCCCCTCAAACACCGCAAATCGGCGGCGCCGATAGCGCCCGCCATCGGCCATATAATTATCCAGCGGCATGTTCTCCCAGCTCGCCGCAAACGCGTCCCAACTCTCCGGCGTCAATACATGCGCAGGCAATAACGCATCGAAACTGGCCGATTGGACAAAGGCAAACCCGGTCGTGCGCAGATGCTCCGCCAAATTCAGCCGATCAACCATCAATCCCACCTGATTCATGCTCCCGACTATACTCCCGCGCCGCCCGCCGCCCAGAGCCTCACCATCGCATCAGCCATTCGCCGCCGCCTCGCCGCGCGCCGCGCCGTCGCTGCTCGCTGTATTGTCGCTGCGCTTGGGGCCAGCAAAGGCCGCCCGAAACTCCGCCGGGTCAATGGTGATTTTCTGATAATTATACGGCAATTCAATTCCTTCTGCATCAAAGCGCAATTTCACCCGCCGGTGGAACTCGCGCTTCACCGCATATTGCTTGCCCGCCGGCGTCTTCATCCGCCCGGTAATCACCACCGAGGACGCGCCAAATTGATCAAGCCCCCATAATTCCAAATCGCCCAAAATCTGCGCCCGCCAGTTCGGCTCCGCCGTCATGCTCTCGAACACCTCCCTGATCACCGCCTGCACCCGGTCCACATCGTCCTTATACCCCACCCCCAAATTGATCGGCGCATAGCCAAAATCGCGCGAACTATTGGTCACCGTGGTTACCGCACTGAACGGAATGATATTCAACGAGCCATCGCCACCGCGCAGCCGAATGGTGCGGATCGATAATTTCTCCACCGTGCCGGAAATCCCGCCCAGCGTGACCCAATCCCCCACCTGCATCGCATCTTCCAGCAGCAAAAACAGCCCGGTGATAATGTCCTGCACCAATTTCTGCGAGCCAAACCCCACCGCCAAGCCAAAGATCGACAAGCCACCCAACAGCAACGTGACATTCACCCCCACCGCCGACAGCACCACCAGCGCGGTGATCACCACCAACACCACCAGCAACGCCGTGCGCAGCATCGGCAGCAAGGTCCGGTAGCGCGCCGCCCGCGCCGCCCGGCCCTGACGGATCAACCGCTCAGAATGCCCATCCATCACCGCATTGATGATTTCCCACACCACCAAAGCCGCCAGCAGCGCCACCCCGACCGTAATCGCCGCCCCGCCGACCCGCTGGCCATTCGGCGCGCTCAGCAACCAGCCCAGCACACCCACCCCCCAAAACTGCAGAACCAGCAAAATCGCGATCACCGAAATCGCAAACCCCGCAATCGCCCGCAGCGCACCCCGGTAAATCTGCGCGCGCGCATGCAGCATCGGATACGCACTCTGCCAGCGCGCCTCTTCGGCAAACGCCGCATCAATCGCATGGCCCGCCAGAAACGCCGCCCCGCGCGCCAACGCGCCGACCACCGCCACCACCGCCACCACCCGCAGCATGATCACAAACGCATCGGGCACCCCCAGCGCCCACACCACCCACAGCACCACAATGTAAAACAGCGCCAGTAAATGCCAGGTATAGGCAATCGTCGCCCGCAAACTGGTCACCACCCCGCCATCGCGCCGCTGGCCCCGGATCAGCGCCGCCACCGGCTTGCGCAGTTGGATCACCATCACCGCCAGCATCCCATGGACCACCAGCGAAATCAGCTTGAACAACACCGCCGTCGCCGCTGAATATAAGCCAAACAGCGTGCCAGTCTGCACCGCCCCCACCCCGAAGGCGATCACCGCAATCAACCGGCGTAGCCACATCACCACCCATGCCGCACGCTGATCTGACAGCGGCACCAGCCGCAACGTCGCCGCCGCCGGTGACACCACCAAACGCGTCACCTCCAGCACCAACCGGCAAACAATGTAGGCCTCCAGCACCGCCGTCACCACCAAGCGCGGCACCCGCGCGGCGGTAAAGCCCGATCCCAAAAACACCAACCCCACCAGCGCCACCGCGATAATCGGCAACAACCCCAACCCAAACGCCGCCAAGGCTCGCGGCAACCGCCGCAGCCACGCCCGCAGCGAAAACCGCCGCGCCCGCCGCTCCGTCTCACCCGCCTCCGCCGCCTCCAACCCCGATGCCGATGGCTCCAGCAACGACGCACTCGGCGCGCGCCGCAGCGCCGCCAAAGGCCGGCGCAATACGAGCAAAACCATCAATTCCACGGCCAAAGCCGTCGCCATCACCACCGCGAGCCGCCCCAAGGTGCGCAGCAGCGTCATCCGCAGCCATGAATCCCCGGCGACAAATTTCACCCAATGCACGAGCAAACTTACATCGGTCGCCGCCTGCAAAGTCCGCACCACCCGCCCGGCCACGCGCCCAGCATCCATGATCAAATCTTGCGGCACGCTCAACGGCGCGGCCTTGGCCGCCGCCTTGCCCACCGGCGCAGCCTTTGCCGCCACCGCCGCCTTGCTCCGCAACGCCTCCAGCGTCGCAATCAACGCCGCCCGCTGCTGTGGATTCTGTAAACTCGCAATCGCCGCATTCAACTGCGCCACACTCAAAGCCGGGGCAGGGGCCACCGCCGTTGGTTTCGCGGGTGCCGCATTGGCTGGCCCCGATGTTGCGGGCGTCAGCGCCTTCGCCACCGCCTGCATCGGCGTCACCGCCTGCGCCCATGCCATCACCGGACACGCCACCACCGGACCGGCCAGCATCATCACCAGCAACACGACATGTCGGAGCATTTTCATCCCCGGCACAAAGGCACCCCACGCCCGAATGTCAACCGCCCCCCTATCCGCACCGCCGCACCCACCCTATATCGGTCGCATGCGTGACATCCTCCTCGTCCTCCTCGGTGCCGATATGATCGCTGTCGTCGCCGTGCTGCTGTTCGGTGCCGTCGGCATGACCACCGGCGCCGATCCGCGCCGCCAAAACAAACTCATGCGCCTGCGCGTCGCACTCCAAGCCGTCGCCATCGCCCTGGTCGTCATCCTGCTCCTGTTCTTCCACTAATCCCATGCCCCAGCCCCGCGCCATCCTGTTCGACGTGTTCGGCACCCTGGTCGATTGGCGCGGCAGCGTCATCGCGGGACTCGAACGCTTCGGCGCCCTGCGCGGCATCACCGCCGACTGGGCCGACATCACCGATTCCTGGCGCCGCGCCTACCGCCCCTCCATGGATCGCGTCCGCCGTGGCGCCATCCCCTGGACCATCCTCGATGACCTGCATCGCGACGCCTTGATCGAAATCACCCGCCGCCACGACATCCCACCCCTCAGCGACGCCGATTGCACCGAACTCGTCAATCTCTGGCACCGGCTCGATCCCTGGCCCGATAGCAGCCTTGGCCTCACCCGCCTGAAAACCAAATTCATCATCGGCCCGCTCTCCAACGGCCACCTCGCCTTGCAAATCAACCTTGCCAAACGCAATAACTTCCCGTGGGACGTCACCTTCGGCGCCGATCTATTCCAACATTATAAACCCGATCCCACCGTCTATCTCGCCGCCTGCGATCTCCTCAGCCTGCCCCCCAACCACGTCATGCTCGCCGCCGCCCATAACGATGACCTCGCCGCCGCCGCCGCCCTCGGCCTGCAAACCGCCTTCATCACCCGCCCCACCGAATTCGGCCCCACCCCCACCCATCACGCCACCCCCAACGGCAACTGGACCCTGATCACCACCAGCGTCACCGACCTCGCGACACAATTGGGCGTGTAAGACCGGGTTGAGCGAAAAGGGGCAGGGAGGGCCAGGGCTCTGCCCTGGACCCGCTAAGGGCAAGCCCTTAGAACCCTTTAGCGTTTTAGGGTTGGGGAGGGCGATCCAGGCACAGGCTGCGGAAGGGCCAATGCCTCGCCCTCCCCAACCCTAAAACGAATGGATTGCAAAGGCTCAGCCTTTGCCGGGGTTCCAAGGGGCGGCGCCCCTTGGCCTTTGCTCCCCTTTTCGTCCCATCCCCCGCCTTAAGCGCCTATAGTTTCGCGACGCGGAGGGCGTTGGTGCTGCCCGATTGGCCGAACGGCACGCCGGCGACGACGACGATTTCGTCGCCGTGGGTGGCGAAGCCTTCTTGGCGGGCGACGGTGCGTGAGACCGCGACGGATTCGGTCATTGAGTGGATGACGGCGGTGACCACGGCGTGAACCCCCCAAACGAGGGCGAGGCGCCGGGCGGTTTGGGTGGAGGGTGTGAGGCCGATCACCGGGCAATCGGGTCGTTCGCGGGCGACGCGCAGGGCGCTGGCGCCGGAGTTGGTGAAGGCAACAATGGCGCGGGCGTGGATGGTGCGGGCGACTTGCCAAGCGGCGCGGGCGATGGCGTCGGGCGAGGAGGGTTCCGGTTCGGGTCGTTTGGCGTCGATCCCGAGGCGCCAATCCGGGTCGCGTTCCACGCGCGCGACGATTCGATCCATCATATTCACCGCTTCGCGCGGATATTGTCCGGCGGCGGTTTCGGCGGAGAGCATCACGGCGTCGGCGCCATCGAACACGGCGGTCGCGACGTCGGAGGCTTCGGCGCGGGTGGGGGCAGGGGCGCTGATCATGCTTTCCAGCATTTGGGTGGCGACCACCACGGGCAATCCCCGGCGTTGGGCGGCGCGGATAATGCGTTTCTGGGCAATCGGCACTTCCTCGGCGGGCAATTCCACGCCGAGATCGCCGCGTGCGACCATCACCGCATCGGAGGCGTCCAGAATAGCGTCGAGATCATCAAGCGCCTGCGGCTTTTCCATTTTGGTCATCACCAGCGCCCGCCCGGCGGCGATGGCTTTGGCCTCCAGCACGTCTTCGGGCCGCTGCACGAAGGAGAGCCCGATATATTCAATACCCAGCGCGAGCACGAAATCGAGATCCGCGCGATCTTTCACGGTCAGTGCTGGAATCGGCAGCACCACGTCGGGCACATTAACGCCCTTGCGGTCTGACAGCACGGCGCCGTTGAGCACTTCGGTGAGCAAATGATCTTCGCGTTTGCGCGTCACCCGCAACCGCAGCTTGCCGTCATCAAGCAGCAAGGTGGTGCCAATCCCGGCGGCGGCGATAATTTCGGGATGTGGCAAATTCACCCGCCTGGTGTCGCCGGGTGCGCCGTTCAAATCGAGCTGAAAACTCTGCCCGGCCTGCAATTGCACGCGCCCGCCCTGAAACTGCCCAACGCGCAATTTCGGCCCCTGCACATCGGCCAGAATCCCAATCGGGCGGCCCATTTTGCGCTCCAACGTCCGGATCATCGCGATCCGTTCGGCATGATCCGCATGGCTGCCATGGCTGAAATTCAGCCGAAACATATCCGCACCCGACTCGAAGAGCTGGGTCAGCATTTCCAGCGTGGAGCTTGCTGGCCCAATCGTCGCGATGATTTTCGTGCGTCGATGCCTGCGCAGCAATGATGTCATACCCATTTCCTCTGTTCGCCCCTGCTATGGCAAATTCTTGCTATCATGACTACCTCACGCGCAATTTATGGGAGAATCGCGATGGACGAAACCACCGAACTGCAAGCCGCCGCCTTTCGTCGGCTGGTCGCGCATCTGCAAGAGCGCACCGATGTGCAGAATATCGACATGATGAATCTCGCCGGCTTTTGCCGCAACTGCCTATCACGCTGGTATCGCGAGGCCGCCGAAAGCCGTGGCATCACGCTCACCGATCCTGAGGCGCGCGAATTGATTTACGGCATGCCCTACCGCGATTGGCAGGCCAAATACCAAAAGCAAGCCACGCCCGAGCAGCAAGAAGCTTTCGCATCCCAACCAAAAGATCATTAATACCAATCGGATCGCGCGGCGCGCGGCCCAGCCATTGACCCTGCGCCGCGCCCGCTCTATCCCGCCCGCTCCCCGCACCCGCACCGGAGCGACCCATGGCCTTCGACACCGCTGATAAATCCCAGTCCGACCACGCCACCACCGGCAACATCGCCGCCGACCGTCTGAAAAGCATTGTCGAGCGCATCGAGCGGCTTGAGGAAGAGCGCAAAGCCCTCGGCTCGGACATCAAAGATATTTACGCCGAAGCCAAATCCGCCGGGTTCGATGTCAAAGTGCTGCGCCAACTCATCCGCCTGCGCAAACAAGAGCCCGCCGATGTCGAGGAGCAGGAAACCCTGCTCGATGTCTATAAGCGCGCGCTTGGCATGTAGCGGCCATCGCGCGCGCTGATTTGGCCTCAGCGCCAAGCGGTGCTATTTTCCCCATGTGTCGCGTTTCACAACCATGAGGTGACAAAATGTCTATTATTGGCTGGATCATCCTCGGTCTGATCGCCGGCTTCATCGCCAGCAAACTCGTCAATCGCTCCGGCTCCGGCTTCATCATCGATATCGTGCTCGGCGTCGTCGGCGCCGTGGTCGGCGGCTTCATTTTCCACCTCTTCGGCGGCGCTGGCGTCACCGGCCTCAATCTCTACAGCCTGCTCGTCGCCACTGTTGGCGCGGTTGTGGTGCTCGTCGCCTATCACGCGATCTTCTGATAAATCGTTCTATCAGTTCCGTTTAAAAACCCCGGATTGTCTCGAATCACCGAATTCGAGACAATCCGTTTAGCGCCAATCACCCCCGCAAAATCCGCGCCGCCTCCACCGCAAAATAGCTCAACACCCCAGACGCGCCGGCCCGCCGGAACCCCATCAGCGTCTCAATAATCCCCCGCTCGCGGTCAATCAGCCCGAGCTGCATCGCATGCGCGAGCATCGCATATTCGCCCGACACCTGATACGCGAACACCGGCACGCGGAATTCATCATGCACCCGCCGCACAATATCCAAATACGGCATCCCCGGCTTGACCATCACCATATCCGCCCCCTCCGCCAAATCCATCGCCACCTCGCGCAGCGCCTCATCGGAATTGGCCGGGTTCATCTGATAGGTCTTCTTGTCGCCCTTCAGCGCCGCCTGTGAGCCCAGTGCCTCGCGAAACGGCCCGTAAAAGCTTGAGGCATATTTCGCCGCATAGCTCATAATCCGCGTGTGAATATCCCCCGCCGCGTCCAGAGCGGCGCGGATCGCCGCCACCCGCCCATCCATCATGTCCGAGGGCGCAATAATATCAATCCCCGCCGCCGCCTGATTAACCGCTTGGCGTGCCAGAATCGCTACCGATTCGTCATTCGCCACATAACCCGCGCGCAGCACGCCATCATGGCCATGATCGGTATAAGGATCGAGCGCCACATCCCCCACCAGCCCCAAATCCGGAAATTCCCGCTTGAGCAGCCTTGCTGCCTGACAGATCAAATTCTCCGGGTTAAGCGCCTCGGTGCCTTCCGCATTCTTGCGCTCCGGCGGCGTCGCCGGAAACAGCGCAATCGCCGGAATCCCCAACCGCACCGCCTCCGCAACATGCGCTGCCAGCCGGTCCAGCCCCACCCGCGTCACCCCCGGCATCGTCGCGACCGGCGTCGGCTCCCCCCCGCCATCGCGCACAAAAATCGGCCAAATCAAATGATCCACCGACAGGCTGGTCTCCGCCACCATCCGCCGCGTCCACCCATCCACCCGATTGCGCCGCAGCCGCGTCGCCGGAAATTGCCCCGTGATCATTTTTTCGCTCCTCATTCTTCTCGCCGCCCGATCATAACCGCATCCGCGCCCCGCGCGAAATTTCTCTCCACCCAAACTGTTTCACCCACCGCCCCGCCCGTGCTAGAGCCACGCCATGAGCACAGATCGCACCCTGGCGGTCGGCGCCGATCACGCCGGCTATCTCCTGAAGGACCAACTGGCCCAAGCCGCGCGTGATGCCGGCTGGACCGTGATCGATTGCGGCACCAACACCGCCACCAGCTGCGATTACCCCGATTTCGCCCACGCGGTCTGCCAGCGCCTCGAAGCCGGCGCCGCTACCTTCGGCCTCCTGGTCTGCGGCACCGGCATCGGCATGGCCCTCGCCGCCAACCGCCACCCCACCATTCGCTGCGCCCAAGCGCGCGACGTCACCGAAGCCCGGCTCGCCCGCCAGCACAATAACGCCAACATCCTGGCCCTTGGCGCACGCCTCACCGGCGATGCCGTGGCCCTTGATTGCCTCAGCACCTTCCTCGCCACCGCCTATGAAGGCGGGCGTCATGATCGCCGCCTCGCCAAACTCAACCCGCCCACCTAAATAATTTCCCAAACTAAGCCCAAAGTAATTTCGGAGCGAATTGATGAACCAGCACAGCGCCGCCCCCAGCCTTGATCGCTTTTTCTCAGCCCCCCTCGCCGAGACCGATCCCGAACTCGCCGCCGCCATTCAGCGCGAACTGGTCCGCCAGCAAGACGGGATCGAGCTGATCGCCTCGGAAAACATCGTCTCGCGCGCCGTGCTCGAAGCCCAAGGCTCGGTGCTGACCAATAAATACGCCGAAGGCTATCCCGGCAAACGCTATTATGGCGGTTGCGCCGCCGTGGATGTCGCCGAACAGCTCGCCATTGATCGCGCCAAGCAACTCTTCGGTTGCGCCTACGCCAATGTGCAGCCCCATTCGGGCGCGCAAGCCAACCAGGCCGTGTTCCTCGCCTTGCTCGATGCGGGCGATACCATTCTCGGCATGTCGCTCGCCGCCGGCGGCCATCTCACCCATGGTGCCGCGCCCAACCTCTCCGGCAAATGGTTCAAGCCGGTGCAATATGGCGTGCGCCGCGACGACGGGCTGATCGATTATGACGAGCTCGAAACCCTCGCCCGCACCCACAAGCCGCGCCTGATCATCGCGGGCGGCTCGGCCTATCCGCGCCATATCGATTTCGCCCGCATCCGCGCCGTCGCCGATGAAATCGGTGCCTATTTCATGGTGGATATGGCGCATTTCGCCGGCCTCGTCGCCGCCGGCCAATTCCCCTCGCCACTGCCGCACGCCCATGTGGTCACCACCACCACCCACAAAACCCTGCGCGGCCCGCGCGGCGGCATGATCCTCTCGAATGATCTGGAACTCGGCAAAAAATTCAATTCCGCCGTGTTCCCCGGCCTGCAAGGCGGCCCGCTGATGCATGTCATCGCCGCCAAAGCGGTTGCGTTCGGCGAAGCGTTGCGCCCGGAATTTCGCGCCTATCAGCGCGCCTTGGCCGAAAACGCCAAAGTGCTCGCCGCCACCCTGGTCGAAGGCGGCGTTGATATCGTCACCGGCGGCACCGATTGCCATTTGATGCTGGTCGATCTGCGCCCGAAAAACGTCACTGGCAAAGCCGCCGAAGCCTCGCTTGAGCGCGCGCACATCACCGCCAATAAAAACGCGATCCCGTTCGATCCGGCTAAACCCGCCATCACCTCGGGCATTCGCCTCGGCACCCCCGCCGCCACCTCGCGCGGCTTCGGGCCTGAGGAGTTCCGCACCGTGGGCCGCTTCATCGTTGCCGTGCTCGATGGTCTGGCCGCCTCCAATGATGGCAGCAACGATGCGGCGGAAGCCGAAATCGGGGCCAAAGTCCAAGAGCTCTGCGCCCGCTTTCCCATTTATCGCTGAACCGCCCGATTGCCACCGGGCTAAAGGAGCGAAAATTGCGGTGTCCATTTTGTGGCGAAGCGGATAGCCAGGTCAAAGATAGCCGCCCGTCCGATGATGGCAGCGCCATCCGGCGGCGGCGCTTTTGTCCGCAATGCAGCCAGCGCTTCACCACCATCGAGCGGGTGCAACTGCGCGAATTGGTGGTGGTCAAGGCCGACCAGCGCCGCGTCGCCTTTGATCGTGACAAGCTCGCCCGCTCGGTGCGCATCGCGCTGCGCAAACGCCCCGTCGATGATGAGCGGATCGAACGCATCGTCAATGGCATCGTCCGCCAGCTCGAAGCCTCCGGCGAAGCCGAAATCGCCTCCAAAGACATCGGCGAATTGGTGATGGATACGCTCAAAGAGGTCGATGCTGTGGCCTATGTCCGCTTCGCCTCGGTCTATCGCGATTTTCAGGAAACCGGCGATTTTCGCAATTTCCTGGGCGCGATGGACCCCTCCAAATAACCGCCCGCCGCCATGCCGCTGACCGATCATGATTTTATGCGCATCGCCCTCGCTCTGGCCCGGCGCGGCCTCGGTGATACCGCGCCCAACCCCAGCGTCGGCTGCGTCATCGTGCGTGACGGCATCATCCTCGCCCGTGCGCGCACCGCGCCCGGTGGCCGCCCGCACGCCGAAACCCAAGCCCTCGCCCTCGCCGGGTCCGCCGCACGCGGTGCCACCGCCTATGTCACGCTGGAACCCTGCGCCCATCATGGCAAAACCCCCCCCTGCGCCCAAGCGCTGATCGAGGCCGGCATCGCCCGCGTGGTCATCGCCCAGACCGACCCTGATCCCAGGGTCAATGGCTACGGTATTTCGCTCCTGCATCGTGCAGGCATCACGGTTGAAACCGGCATCGGCGCTGCCCAAGCCGCCGCGCTGAATGCCGGCTTCACGTGCGTCATCGAGCAATCGCGCCCGCTGATCACCCTGAAACTCGCGACCTCCCTCGATGGCCAAATCGCCACGCGCACCGGCGCCAGCCAATGGATCACCGGCCCCGCCGCCCGCGCCGCCGGTCATGCGTTGCGCGGCAATCACGACGCGATCATGGTCGGCGTCGGCACCATCCTCGCCGATGACCCCGAACTCACCTGTCGCCTCGAAGCCTATCGCGCCACCCCACTGATCCGCATCATCGTCGATTCGCATTTGCGCACCCCGCTCACTAGCCGCTTGCTGGTCAGCCGCCGCGACAGCCCGATCTGGATGCTGCACCGTGACGGCACCGACCCCGCCCGCCGCATCGCCTTCGCCGATCTCGGCGTGCGCCTGATCGAACTCCCGCCCAGCGCCACCGGCATTTCACTGCCTCATGCCGCACGCGCTCTGGCGACAGCGGGCATCACCCGCCTGCTGGTCGAAGGGGGCAGCACCCTGGCCGCCGCCTTGCTACAAGCCGATCTGATCGATCGCCTGGCCTGGTTCACAGCCCCTTTGGTGATCGGCGGTGATGGTATTCCAGCAATCGCCGGTTTTGGCATCGACAAAATCACCCAGGCCGCCCATTTCACGCTCGATCATCTCCAGCAACTCGGTCCTGACCGGCTGGCCCATTATTCCAGGAGCGCCTAATGTTCACCGGCATTATCACCGCCATCGGCCAGGTCCGCAGCATCGCGCCCGCGACATCTGATCGCGATTCCCGCTTCATCATCGCGGTGCCCCAACCCAATCCGGTTTGGGCCGATCTGCAAACCATCGCCCTCGGCGCGTCGATTTGCTGCTCTGGCTGCTGCCTCACCGTAATCGCGGCGCAACAGGATGCCTTCACCGTCGAAGTGTCCAACGAAACCTTGTCAAAAACCACGCTGAGCCAATGGGTTCCCGGCACGCCGGTCAATCTCGAACGCGCGCTGCGCATGGGCGATGAGCTGGGCGGCCACATCGTCTCTGGCCATGTCGATGGTCTCGCCCGCGTGCTCTCCAGCACCCAAGAACACGGCTCAACCCGCTGGCGCTTCGCCGTCCCGCCCGAACTGGCCGGCTTCATCGCCCCCAAAGGCAGCGTCGCGCTGAACGGCGTCTCGCTCACCGTCAATGAGGTTGACGGCGCCCAGTTCGGGGTCAACATCATCCCCCATACCGAGCAAATGACCAATTTCGGCACGCTCAAGCCCGGCGAGTCGGTCAATCTCGAAATCGACATGCTGGCCCGCTACGTCGCCCGTCTTACCAATTACCGCCCCACCGCGCAGGACAAACTCTGATGGATCAGTTCAAAACCGCCTCGCTGCAAACCTATCTCAGCCCTGCCGCTGACATTATCGAGGAAGCGCGCGCCGGGCGCATGTTCATCCTGGTCGATGACGAAGATCGCGAAAATGAAGGCGACCTCGTGATCCCCGCGCAATTCGCGACACCGGATGCGGTGAATTTCATGGCCCGCCACGCGCGCGGTCTGATCTGCCTCGCCCTCACCCGCGCCCGCTGCAATGCGCTCGGCCTGAAAATGATGGCGCAATCCAATGGCTCGCGCCACGAAACCGCCTTCACCGTCTCGATCGAGGCGCGCGAGGGCGTCACCACCGGCATCTCCGCCGCCGATCGCGCCCGCACCATCGCCGTCGCGATCAACCCGGAATCCACCGCCGATGACATCGTCACCCCCGGCCATATTTTCCCGCTGATGGCCCGCGAGGGCGGCACGTTGGTGCGCACCGGCCACACCGAAGCGGCGGTGGATATTGCCCGCCTCGCCGGCCTCACCCCCGCCGGCGTGATTTGCGAAATCATGAACGATGACGGCACCATGGCGCGCCTGCCCGATCTGGTCAGTTTCGCGCAATATCATAACCTCAAACTCGGTACCATCGCTGATCTGATCGCCTATCGCCGCACCACCGAAAAGCTGGTCCGCCGCACCGGCGAAGGCCAAGTCACCGATGGCGCGGGCCAATCCTGGCGTCTGGTCAGCTTTGAGAACAGCATCGATCAAGTCGAACATCTCGCTTTGGTCAAAGGCGACATCACCGCCCCCGATCCGGTCTTGGTGCGCATGCACGCCATCAGCACCATCGATGATATTCTCGGCGGCGCCCATGTGCGCGATCTGCGCCGCGCCATGGCCCAAATCGCCGCCGCCGGTCGCGGCGTGGTGGTGCTGATCCGCGAATCCCGGCCCGATGCGATTTCGCTGCGCCTGCGCCAAATCACCGGCGGCGCCAAGCCCGATCCGGTGCTGCGCGATTACGGCATCGGTGCGCAAATCCTCACCGATCTCGGCGTGCGCGACATGATCCTGCTCACCAACCACCAACGCCCGGTCATCGGCCTCGAAGGCTATGGCCTCAACATCACCGACCAAATGCCCATCGAGCCTTACCCCGGCGAACTTCATCCTCACGAAACCGCGCCCCGATGAGCACCGCCGACGCCGTTCTCGGCGCTATCCCCGCTTTACCCGGCGCAAAACCGCACATCCTGCTGATCCGCGCGCCCTATTACCGCGCCATCGTCGATGGCATGACCCAATCAGCACTCTCGATCCTCGCGCAAGCCCATGCCACCCACCACAGCATTGATGTCGCGGGGGCCTATGAATTGCCGCAAGCGTTGCGCCTCGCTTTGCGCGGCACCCCGTCTTTCGATGGCTATATCGCGCTCGGCTGCGTGGTGCGCGGCGAGACCGATCATTATGATTTCATCTGCCACGCCGCCATGACCGGCTTGATGCAGGTCAGCACCCAATTCGGCCTCGCTTTGGGCACCGCGTTGCTCACCGTCGATACCATCGCCCAAGCCGAAGCCCGCAGCGCGGAAACCGGCCCGAACAAAGGCGCTGAAGCCGCCATCGCCTGCCTGCGCCAAATCGCCATCGCCCGTGAATTAGGGGCCGCCTGATCATGTCCACCGAACGCCCGCGCACCTTGGCCCGCGTCGCCGCCATCCAAGCCTTGTACCAAGGCGAACAAACCAACGAAACCGCCGAAACCGTGATCGACCAATTCATCCGGCACCGGCTCACCCCCCATCCGCTTCCGCCCAGCAGCCAGCCCGGTAACCCACTCGCGCACAGCATCGAAAACGGCCTCAGCCCGCACGCCAACGCCCCGCTCTTTGCGCGCATCGTGCGGCTCGTCACCACCCAACAAGACCAAATCGACCCGCTGATCGCCAATCTGCTACCCGAATCCTGGCCCATGCCCCGGCTCGATCCGGTGCTGCGCGCCTTGCTGCGCGCCGCCGCCGCCGAGCTGTGGATGAGCGACGGCCCGCCGGCCCGCGTGGTGATCAACGAATATCTCGACATCGCCCACGGCTTCTTCGCCGATGACGCGGTGCAACTCGCCAACGCCCTGCTCGATCGCATCGCCCGCGCCTTGCGCCCCGCCGATTTTCCCCCCTCCGCCGCCTGACCGCATGGGTGGTGAACCCAGCGCTGTTATGAGTGGCGAGTTTGACCGCATCGCCCGCTATTTCGCGCCCCTCGCCGCCGCCCCCAGCCTCGGCCTGACCGATGACGCCGCCTGCCTGCGCCCCACCCCAGGGCGCGACCAGATCATCACCGTCGATCAAATGCTGGAATCCGTGCATTTTCTGCCCGCTGACCCGCCGGACCTGATCGCCCGCAAGCTCCTCCGCCGCAACCTCTCCGATCTCGCAGCGATGGGGGCCACACCGCTGCATTATCTGCTCACCACCGCGCTGCGCGCCGACACGCCCGAACCCTGGCTCGCCCAATTCGCCCAAGGCCTCGCCGCCGACCAGGCGCATTACCAAATCACCCTGATCGGTGGCGACAGCACATCCACCCCCGGCCCGCTCGCCTTCAGCATCACCATGATCGGCACGATCGAACCCGGCAGCGCGCTCCGCCGCAACGGCGCGCAACCCGGCGACGCCATTTTCGTCACCGGCACCATCGGTGACGCCGCCTTAGGCCTCGCCGTCGCCCGTGGCGATTATCCCGACCCCACCGGCTTCCTGCGCACTCGCCGCCTGCTGCCCGAGCCACGCCTCAACCAACCCATCCACAGCCTCGTCCACGCCGCCATCGATGTCTCCGATGGGCTGCTGCAAGATTTGATGCATCTCTGCACGCAATCCAACCTCGCCGCCGCCATCCATGCCCGCGCCGTGCCAACCTCGCCCGCCGCCGCCGCCTGCGGCCCCGAGGCGCTGATGCGCCGCCTCACCGGCGGTGATGATTACGAACTAATCCTCGCCGCCCCGCCCAGCGCCGAAACCGCCCTGCGTCAAGCCTGTGCCCCAACACCCATCACCCGCATCGGCCATTTCGCACCCGGCGCCCCGGGCTTGACCCTCCTCGATGATCCGCCTTTGTCGCTCCCCGATCATTTTGGCTGGACTCATTTCTAATCACCAACAGATTCGCCTAAACCAGCGCGGTCACGACACTGTAATAACCTTAATTAATCATTCTATAACAAACAATTATAATGATTTTATCATCTAAATTATCCGAAATAATCATCTCTGTGCTGCACTGCGGCTTGACCCGCCGTTCGCCCCGCCACACATAGCATTCGTTATCGACCCGTAAGCCTGTATTGCCCAGAGGTCCCATTTTATGCCCGCCAAATCCCAACCCCGCGCCCCAAAATCTTCCCTGTTCACCGACCACCGCACCGCGAGCGATCCGGTGCGCAACGTCCTGCTCCTGCAAGGCGGCGGCGCGCTCGGCGCCTATCAAGCCGGCGCCTACGAAGCCCTCGCCACCCATGATTATCACCCCGATTGGGTGATCGGCGTCTCCATCGGCGCGATCAATGCCAGCCTGATCGCCGGCAACGCGCCCGAACACCGGCTGGACCGGTTGCGCGAATTCTGGAACCGGATCACCGCCCCACCACCCAGCCTAATGCCACCCAGCCTAATGCCATTTCACCTGCCCTTCATGGCCGATATCGAACAAAAACTCGGCGCGGTGAACGCCGTCATGTTCGGCCAACCCGGCTTTTTCCGCCCGCGCAGCCCGTCCGATTTCCTCGCCAAACCCACCCCGCTCAGCTTTTATGACACCAGCCATCTGCGCAGCACCCTGGAATCCCTGGTCGATTTCGACCGGATCAACAGCCAACAAACCCGCCTCGCCGTCGGCGCCGTGCAAATCCGCACCGGCAACATGATTTATTTCGACAATACCATCGGCAAAATCACCGCCGATCACATCATGGCCAGCGGCGCACTGCCCCCCGGCTTCCCCCCCGTCGAAATCGAGGGCGAATGCTACTGGGATGGCGGCCTCGTCTCCAACACCCCGCTCGAATACATGATGAGCACCGAACCCCGCCAGGACAGCCTCGTCTTCCAGATCGATCTGTTCCCCGCCCGTGGCCCGATGCCCACCACGCTTGATGAAGTCACCGAGCGCGACAAAGACATCCGCTATTCCAGCCGCACCCGCTCCGCCACCGATCAGGAAAAACGCCGTCAAGACCTCCGCCGCCGCGTTGCCGCCTTCATCGAACGGCTCCCGCCCGACCTCCACGCCGACCCGGTCACCGAATTCCTCCATGATTTCGCCTGCCCCGCCCAGATCGACGTGGTCCACCTGATCTACCGCCCCGAACGCCCACAAGGCGGCCAAAAAGACTTCCAGTTCGATCGCCTCACCGCCGAACAACGCTGGGAAGCCGGCCTGCAAGACGCCAACCGCGCGCTGCACGCCGCCCCCTGGCGCGCGCCCCACCCCAAAGAGCTTGGTATGCGCACCTTCGACATCACCGCCGACCAAGCCTGATCACCCCCACCTAACCACCGAAAGGAACGCTCGATGGACGCCAACACGGTGCAAAAATCCGCCTTCGCCATGCCCTTCACCAGCCCCGGCTTCCCCATGGGCCCGTATCGCTTCGTCAACCGCGAATATATGATCATCACCTACCGCACCGACCGCGCCGCACTCGAAAAAATCATCCCGGCTCCGCTCGAACTCGCCGATGACGTGGTCAAATACGAATTCATCCGCATGCCCGACAGCACCGGCTTCGGCGATTACACCGAATCCGGCCAAGTCATCCCCGTCACCCTCAACGGCCAAAAGGGCGGCTACGTCCACTCCATGTTCCTCAACGATCACCCACCCATCGCCGGCGGGCGCGAACTCTGGGGCTTCCCCAAAAAACTCGCCAACCCCGTCCTCGAAGTCGAAATCGACACGCTGGTCGGCACCCTCGATTACGGCAAAATCCGCGTCGCCACCGGCACCATGGGCTATAAGCACCGCACCCTCGATCATGACACCGTGCTGAAATCCCTCGCCGAACCCAGCTTCCTCCTCAAAATCATCCCCCATGTCGATGGCAGCCCCCGCATCTGCGAACTCGTCCGCTACTATTTGACCGACATCACCCTCAAAGGCGCCTGGACCGGCCCCGGCGCCCTCGGCCTCTACCCCCACGCCCTCGCCCCGGTCGCCGACCTGCCGGTGCGCGAAATTCTCTCCGCCACCCACATCCTCGCCGACCTCACCTTGGGCCTCGGCGACGTCGTCCATGATTATCTGGCCTAATTACCTCGCCTAATTTTCTCTCCTCACCCCCCAACCGAAAGGATCACCCATGGCTCGTTTTGACGGAAAAGTTGGCATCATCACCGGCGCCGCCAGCGGCATCGGTCGCGCCATCGCCGAACAATTCGCCCGCGAAGGCGGCCACGCCGTCATCGCCGACCTCAACCTCGATGCCGCCCAAGCCACCGCCGCCGAAATCGGCCAATCCGGCCCCGAAGCCTTCGCCATCGCCATGGACGTCGCCAACGAGCAACAAGTTCAAGACGGCGTCGATGCCGCCTTCAAAAAATTCGGCCGGATTGACGTCCTCGTGAGCAACGCCGGCATCCAAATCGTCAAACCCCTGGTCGATTTCCCCTTCGCCGATTGGAAAAAACTCCTCGCCATCCATCTCGACGGCGCCTTCCTCACCACCCGCGCCTGCCTGAAATACATGTACGCCCAAAAAAGCGGCTCCGTCGTCTATATCGGCTCCGTCCACTCCAAAGAAGCCTCCAAACTCAAAGCCCCCTACGTCACCGCCAAACACGGCCTCATCGGCCTCTGCAAAGTCCTCGCCAAAGAAGGTGCAGAACACGGTGTCCGCGCCAACGTCGTCTGCCCCGGCTTCGTCCGCACCCCCCTGGTCGAAAAACAAATCCCCGAACAAGCCAAAGAACTCGGCATCACCGAAGCCGAAGTCATCCGTAACGTCATGCTCAAAGAAACCGTCGACGGCGAATTCACCACCGTCGATGACGTCGCCTCCGCCGTCCTCTACTTCGCCGGCTTCCCCACCAACGCCCTCACCGGCCAATCCCTCGTCGTCAGCCACGGCTGGTTCATGGAATAATTCGCGCCCTCCGCCGCCGACCGCCCACCCCGGCGGTCGGCCTTTCGCGCCGCCCACAATTTTGCGCCGGAAAGCCGAAAGAGCAGGGCAGGGGGGTCCCAATATCGTTTTGTACGATTGCCATCAAATTCGATGTCAAAGAACTCGTGTGCCGCTGCTACCGTCGTCGAATGCGTCTTTCAACTTCCCCTAATGGCATGAATAGCGCGACCACTCCAACAACTATAAGCCACTCAATTACTAGTCGTTGACTATCAATCATGCAGACGCTGGGAAGTGGACTTGGTGGTGGGAGTCGAGATTGATACCCTCGTGGCGAGCCGGTAACCACGAAAGTAAGTGGAGTAAAATGTGGCGGGTTCCATATAAAAGAATAATTACAAAGACCAAACTGGGGTGCCATTTGTAATTTGTAATTGACGCCATGATTGGTCCAGGGCGGGTATAATGACAAGCAAATAAATGCAACAATACCGAGCCGTATCACGACTTTTGGCCATAATTTGATAATCATGTCCTCGCCTTTCTCGTTTGACATCTACCATTTTTCAATTTGCAAGTTCAATAAAAATTCCCAAGCAGCTTAGGATGGGTGAGCGCAGCGCTATCCGTTCCTTTTTAGTGTCGGGGCTTGAAGCAAGGGGTACGAGCTATCGTGTCTGAATATCATCGTTCGGCTTGGTGTTAACTGCAATATTGCCGGTGCAACTAATTAACTGCGTAATCGCGTTCCCGGTGGCCCCTATTTTTTCGGTCAACCTTGATGATCGCCGTAGCCAATGTCCCACAACGAATATCGATCTTTTGCGCGATGCAGTCCATAAGGTGCGTGCGCCATTTAATATTCATGCCTGGGTCGTGTTGCCGGACCACCACCATTGCCTTTGGACGCTACCCGAGGGGGATGTTGATTTTTCGGGGCGATGAGATGCCGGAATTTATAGGTAGCGCTTCGCTCACCCATCCTACGCTCGCTACGTTTGCTGTCCAACTGTCTGCGATGAGCTCGTCGCTCTTTGGCGAATAATTACTGCAAGGCGGTCTGCTTCCGCCATTAGATCAAAAACCTGAGAACGGATCGCGAGGAACCGCGTGAGTTCCGACGTAACTTCATGTCCCGTACTCTCGGTATTAATTGACTGCACGTTGGTAGCACGAAGGAAACGCTCCATTCGCTCGACTCGCTCGATTTTTTTGTCTGGATTACGTGTCTCGATAAATTTACGCCAATGCTTGCTCCCCTTAGATTCGTTGCACTCTCGGCAGCAAGGGACGAGATTACGGATACGGTGGCCATGGCCGGAGAATTCACCTTTCACAACGCGACCAAAGACGTGATCCCATGTGGCTGCCTCCGCCCCGCAATAGACGCACTCTAATTCCGCGTTAGGATCCTGATCAAGGTCTCTAATGGCCTCAAAAACAGCCGCTTCGCTGTAATTGTCGTGAGGCGCAAGCGCCGACGCAAACGCGCTCGAAAAGGTGCTCTTCCGCCCCATGATGGTAGAAGGCCGCAGGTGACGCTGTATACTTGATGCCCTCATATTACCTCCAAAATACCGTCCGATAATCGCACGCGCGTAGTCTGCCCTGTCACACCCCACCGCTTCCATCAGCCCGTAGCGGAACCCCAACCCAACGCCGCGTCCCAGGTCCAACGCCAGCCAACCAGCCGATCCCGCCCGCCACCACCACCAACCATCCCCCACCGCCCACGATACCTCACCGCCACGAGCTCATATCCCTCGGCAATCGCCCCCCATCGTCAATCACCTGCACCCGGTGCGGCAGCGCAACATCCCAGGTCCAGAAGATCACATTGACATCCAAAGCCGTCGCGCCAAGCGCAAAGCTTGGAACGATAATCCCAGCAACCCCGTCCGCCTCCAACCGTCGCATCATCGCCCATGACGGCGGCTCAATCTTCCGTGTCGCCAGGTCTTTCCACGCGCAACCGAGATCATCCAACGTCACCTGATGGGCCGCACGCACCCCGTCATCGGTCAAATCGAGAATATCCTCACAATCAACATCATAGCCACATAATGTCATCGGCTGCGCCTTGTATGGAAAACCTTGCTGCGCCTCCAGCCATGCCGTCTGCAACCGTCGTGAGGTATACAGCGCCTCAACGCCCACCGGGTTGAACCGGCCCCCATGCAGCGCAGCCCCAGCGCCAGAACTAGGCGCCCAGGCCCATCGCGGGTCGTGCGCGGTGCAAATAATCGTCCGTAGCCTCAAGCAAAACCGCCAACCGCCAGACCCGCCAAATACTCTTTAATGTCAGCAATCCGGCCACCCCGCACCAAATCCTCAGACGTCTGCCCGCCAAAAGCCGGGATCGGCTGCGAACGGAACCAGGAAAACGCCTGCGGCACCGATCCGCACCACGGCAAAATCCGATTAATAATCTCCGCCGTCTCCCGCAGCCTCGCTTGCGTTGCCGGCGCATTGAACCGGGAAGTCTTGGAAATCGCCTCCCGCGATAAACCAATCGAAAACGCCAAATCCGCCTTGGTGACCCGCAGCAATTGCGTCAACCGGTCGAGCTGGATCACCCCACTCGGGGCAAACACCTCGGCAAGAAAACCATCATCGCCCTGGTCAGGCCCCGAATGAATCAGAGAATCGGCCATAATGCCTCACAAAATACCCTTATAACGAGGCATGATATGAGCCTAAGCCAGCACCGATTCAAGTCAAAACTTTTGCCAACGCCGCCCACCCCCACCGCCACCCACCCGCTCACACCGTCATCGCATTGCAATCACCCAAGCCCATCACCACTTCGCTCCTACCACCAGGAGCAAAAAAATGGCCGATCATCGCCCAACGCGTCGTGCCTTCTGGGTCGGCGGACTCGCCTTGGCCGGCCTCGCCGCCGCGCCGCTCGCCGCGCCAGTCTCCGCCCAAGCCCAGAGCGTCTCGCTCAATTTCAGCTTCGGCTCCCCCGGCTATAATGTCGGCTTCTGGGCGCCACCCCCCTATTACCAGCGCTATTACTCGCCGCCGCTCTACGCTCAATATATGATGTGGTATTATTATCCTTCACAATATTACCATTATTACTACGCACCACCCCCGCCACCCCCGCCCGGCATCCCGCGCCCGCCGCGCCCGCCCTACGGCGCGCCACCCCCGCCGCCGCCCGGTCGATTCTTCCCCGGCCTGCGCATCGAACGCCCCGGTCGCTACCCCGGCGCACCCCACCCGCGCCCCGGCGGCCCCATCCCCCATTGGCGCCAAACTTTTGCGCCTCCCGGCAATTATCGACCCGGCCCCCAACATGGCGGACCGCAACGCGGCGGCCCACCCGGTCGTGGTCCCGGCGGTCCCGGTGGCCCTGGTCGCGGCCCGCATGGTCCCGGTAATGGCCCCGGTGGCCCTGGTCGCGGCCCGCATGGTCCCGGTAATGGCCCCGGTGGCCCTGGTCACGGCCCCGGCAACGGCCCCGGCGGCCCCGGCAACGGTCCCGGTTAACCACCAGTCCCATGGTTCAAAATGGCGGGTGCGCCTCACCACCCGCCATCTTGCCCAATCCCTCCGCCTCTGCTACCTCCGCCCTTCGCCACGGCTCGGCCCCTCCGCCGCGCCGTGTTCTATTTTGGCCCTTCTTCTCACTCTGACAACAAACGAGACCCATCATGGCTGTTCCGAAACGAAAAACCTCTCCGTCCCGTCGCGGCATGCGGCGCAGCCATCAGGCGCTCACCCCGCAAGCCCACGCCGAATGCGCCAATTGTGGCGAACTCAAGCGCCCGCATCATGTCTGCAGCCATTGCGGCCATTATGACAGCCGCGAAGTGGTCGAAGCTGGCAAACCCCTCAAAGGCGCGGTTCGGATCTGACCGTCCCGCCCCTATCGCTGCTTGGAATCCCCCGTGTCGGATAATCTCCCGGCCCCCTCCGCGCAGGAGCCAGGAACCTATCTGCTCGCCGTCGATGCCATGGGTGGTGATTTCGCGCCCGATAGCGTCATTGACGGGCTAAACATCGCCGCCGAACGCCATCCGGCGGCCAAATTCCTGATTTTCGGCACCGAATCCGCTCTGACCGAGCCGCTGCGCCGCGCCAAGCGGCTGCAGGGCAGGGTGGTCATCCGCCCCACCAGCGAGCGCATCGCCGATGATCTGAAACCCACCGCCGCCCTGCGCCTGCGGGACGCCTCAATGCGCCGCGCCATCGATTCGGTCGCCGCCGGCGAAGCCGCCGGGGTCATCTCCGCCGGCAATACCGGCGCCTTGCTCGCCCTCACCAAAATCATCCTAAAAACCATGAGCGGGATCGATCGGCCGGCCATGGCCGCCATCGGCCCCTCCGCCCGGGGCGACGTGGTGATGCTCGATCTCGGTGCCAACATGGCGTGCGACGCCCGCAACCTGATCGAATTCGCCGTCATGGGCGAAGCGTTCGCCCGCACCGTGCTCGGCTTGCCGTCCCCCACCATCGGCCTGCTCAATGTCGGCTCGGAGGAAATGAAGGGCGATGAAATGCGCAAACGCGCCGCCGAAGCCCTGCGCGCCAGCCCCATCGCCCCGCAATTTCACGGCTTCGTCGAAGGGCATGACATCGCCGCCGGCACCGTCGATGTCATCGTCACCGATGGCTTCACCGGCAATATCGCGCTGAAAACCGGGGAAGGGGCGCTAAAACTGGTCGCCGACCTGCTCAAACGCGTGTTCACCGCCTCCATCGCCGCCAAACTCGCCTATATCCTCGCCCGCCCCGGCCTGAACCGCCTGCGCGAATGGCTCGATCCGCGCCGCTATAATGGTGCCGTGCTGCTCGGCCTCAATGGCGTGGTGGTCAAATCCCATGGCGGCACCGATGCCGAAGGTTTTGCGCACGCCGTCGATGTCGCGATGGACATGATCGTCAATCGCTTCAATGAACGCATCCGCGATGGTCTGCGCCAGCACGCCAATCGCGAAACCCTGGCCGAACAGGCCGAGGCCACCAGCCGCCCCGAAATCGCAGCAGGATAATCATGCGCCGCTCTCTCTTCGCCGGTATCGGCGGCTATCTCCCCGTCCGTTCCGTCAGCAACGACGAACTCGCCGCCGAATATGGCCTCGATACCTCGGATCAATGGATTCGCGAGCGCACCGGCATCGAGCGTCGCCACCTCGCCAACGCCGAGGAAACCGCTGGCTTCATGGGTACCCAAGCCGCACGCCGCGCCCTCGCCATGGCGAATATCGAGGCCGCCATGGTCGATTGCATCATCGTCGCCACTTCCACGCCGGATCAAGCCTTCCCCGCCACCGCCGTCACCATCCAAGCCGAACTCGGCATCACCCAAGGCTTCGCGTTCGATCTCTCCGCCGCCTGCTCCGGCTTCGTCTATGCCCTCTCAGTGGCGGACGCGATGATCCGCACCGGCCAGGTCAAAGCCGCCTTGGTCATCGGCACCGAAATCTATTCGCGTATCCTCAACTGGCAGGATCGCGGCACCTGCGTCCTGTTCGGCGATGGCGCGGGCGCCGCCCTGCTGCTCGCCGACGATCAGCCTGACAATCAAACCAACCCCCGAGGCGTGCTCTCCACCCATTTGCACGCCGATGGCCGCTATGGCGACATCCTCTATATCGATGGCGCGACCGGCCAATCCGACAAACCCCAGCATCTGGTGATGAATGGCCGCGAAGTCTTCCGCCACGCCGTCGGCAAACTCGCCGGCGCGGTCGAGGAAGCACTGGCCGCCAACCATCTCACCACCGCCGATATCGATTGGCTGGTCCCCCACCAAGCCAATCGCCGCATCATCGATGCGATGGGCAAGCGCCTGAATTTAAACGATCATCAAGTCGTCGTCACCGTCGATCGGCACGCCAATACCTCCGCCGCCTCCATCCCCCTGGCCCTCGCCGAAGCGGTCAATGATGGCCGGATCAAACCCGGCCATCTGGTGCTGATCGAAGCCCTCGGCGGCGGCCTAACCTGGGGTTCCGCCTTGATTCGCCTCTGATTTTCGGCTCGTTACGCGAATCGATCTGTTGACCCGCGCGAAAATCTTGGTAATCTTGCAAAATGAACACCTTGACCCGTGTGGCCTTGGCCGAATCAATCTACAGCGCCGTCGGCCTGTCCCGCAACGAATCCGCGGATCTTCTCGAGTCGGCCCTCGACCATATTCGTCGCTCGCTGGCCAACGGCGAAACCGTTAAAATCACCGGCTTCGGCACGTTTTCAGTGCGCCAGAAAGGCCGCCGCATCGGGCGCAACCCGAAAACCGGCATCGAAGTGCCGATCCTGCCCCGCCGCGTGCTCACCTTCCGCCCCAGCCATATTCTGCGCGACGCGGTGGATGCCGGCATCGCCCCATCCGAACCCCACGCCTCGTGACCAACAGCCTCGCCAACGAGGAAGCGACGCCCGCCCGTGCGCGCAAATCCGCCGAGGCCTATCGCACCATCAGCGAAGTCGCGGATGAACTCCACGTCCCCCAGCACGTCCTGCGCTTCTGGGAAACCAAATTCCCCCGCATCAAGCCGCTGAAACGCGGCGGTGGCCGCCGCTACTACCGGCCCGATGATATCTCGCTCCTCCGCCGCATCGCTGATTTGCTGTATAATCAAGGCTATACAATCAAAGGTGTACAACGCCTACTCAAAGAAGGCGGCGGCGCCCTGCATGAATTCATCCCGCCCGCCTCGCCCGAAGAGCGCGCCGCCGCCGCCGCCGAGCGCGGCGAACAGAGCGATTTGCTCGCACCGCTCACCCCAGAACTGCCGCCCGCCGCACCGCGCCCCACCAAACTCAGCCACAACCAAGCGCGGGACGCCGAGCTGCACCGCCTGCGCACCGCCCTACGCGAAGCCCTCGCCGCCCTCGAAACCTTGCGGAACCAGCTAAGTTAATCGCCCCGGTTGCCTCCGCGCCTCAGCATTGCTAGACCCCATCTCGTCGGAGCGTAGCGCAGCCTGGTAGCGCATCAGTCTGGGGGACTGGGGGTCGTGGGTTCGAATCCCGCCGCTCCGACCATTTTCTGCCCCCGTTTCAAATCATGCGTCCCAATCTTGCACCGCATCATTAATTATTCTACATATAATCTCATAATTGATGCAGGCTCCCATGACTTCCAGCGCTCCCCCCCCAATCGATCGCCCGCCCGCTTGGTCGCAATTCGATGCCGCTTGGTATGTCACCCGCCACCCCGAGAGCAAAATCTCCTGCAAAATCTCCGGTGACAGCCTCGCCGAATTCTTTGCCCACCAAGGCAGCCGCCTCGGCCACAGCCCGAACATGCTGTTCGACGAGCGCTTCTACCGCGCCACCTACCCCGACATCGCCGCCCTGATCACCAGCGCCAAACTCGCCTCCGGCTTCCAGCATTTCGGCAGCGATGGTCGCGGCGATCGCAACCCCCACCCGCTCTTCAACGTCCATCTCTACATCACCCGCAACCCCGAGCTCACGCCCGATTTTCTCGCCGCCGAACGCTGTCACGATCTCTACGATCACTATCTCACCATCGGCCAATTCCAGAACCGCATCGCCCACCCGCTGTTCGATCCGGTGTTCTACCGCACCGCCGCCCTGCAAGCCGGCTGCGACCCCGCCGAACTCAACCGCCTCGGCCCCTTCACCCACTACCTCACCCGCCTGCATCACCGCGCCCCCGAACTCGCCACCACCCCCTATTTCGACCCGACCTGGTATTGCACCCGCTACCCGGACGCCGCCGCCCAAATCGCCGCCGGCGCCTATCTCGGCGCGCTCGATCATTATCTCCGCCACGATCATACCGGCGCGTTCGATCCGTGCGCCGAATTCTCCGAACATTACTATCTCGATACCTACCCCGACGTCGCCGACGCCGTCGCCAACGCCGCCTTCCGCTCCGGCTACACCCATTTCCTGCTCCACGGCGCCGAAGAAACCCGCCGCCCCCGCGCCGATATCGACCTCGCTTATATCCAATCCGCCCACCAAGCCGTCGCCGCCGCCCTCGCCGATGGCACCCACCCGCACGCTTACGCCTATCTCTGCACCACCGGGCGCACCGAACCGCTCGCCCTCGCGCCACCCCCGCCCGAACCCGAAATCCTCGAACCCGCCACCCGCCTGCTGTTCCACCGCCAAGCCGCCGCCGCCCTGCCGCTCTTCGCCCGCCATCAGCTCGATTTCACCCCGAAATCCGCACCCTCCGTCGCCATCGTGATGGTCCTGTTCAACAAATTCGACCTCACCCTCCAAGCCCTCGCCTCCCTGCGCGACAATTTCGCGGCCGACCTGCAACTCATCATCATCGACAACGCCTCCACCGACCAAACCGCCCGCCTCGAACGCTTCGTCACCGGCGCCACCATCATCCACAGCCCCGACAATCTCGGCTTCCTGCGCGCCTGCAACCTCGCCCTCGAACACGTCACCGCCCCCGCTTTGCTCTATCTGAATAACGACATCACCCTCGGCCACGCCGCCCTCGCCCGCGCCCTCGCCCGCCTCGCCAGCGCGCCGGACATCGGCGCCGTCGGCGGCAAAATCCTGCGCACCCACGCCCGCCTGCAAGAAGCCGGCTCGATCATCTGGGACGATGGCCGCACCGATGGCTATCTGCGTGACGCCTCGCCCCTCGCCCCCGAAGCCAATTTCGTCCGCGATGTCGATTATTGCTCCGGCGTCTTCCTGCTCTGCCGCACCGATCTCGTCCGTCGCCTCGGCGGCTTCGATCCCGCCTTCGCCCCCGCCTATTACGAAGAGGCCGATCTCTGCGTGCGCATGCACAAAGCCGGCTACCGCATCGTCTATGACCCCTCCGTGGTCATCAACCATCTCGAATTCGGCAGCGCCGCCGGCTCCGAAGCCTCCATGGACCTGATGCGCCGAGGCCGCCGCAAATTCCGCGCCAAACACGCCGACTACCTCGCCACCAAACTCCCCCAATCCCCCGCCAACCACATCCGCGCCCGCACCCCCAGCCCCGCCAAACGCATCCTCTACCTCGAAGACACCGTTCCCGTCCGCCGCCTCGGCTCCGGCTTCGTCCGCGCGAACGACGTCGCCTGCGCCATCGCCGCCGCCGGCCACGCCCTCACCATCCTGCCCATCAACGGCACCTCACTCGACATCATTTCCCTCCTCGCCGACCTGCCCGATACCGTCGAAATCCTCTACGACCGCACCATCAACGACCTCGCCACCCTCCTCGCCGAACGCCCCAATTTCTTCGACGCCATCTGGGTCTCCCGCACCCATAATCTCGACCGCACCCTCCCCATCTTCCAAGCCGCCGGCATCGATCCAGCCCGCACCCCCATCATCCTCGACACCGAAGCCATCGAAGCCCTCCGCCTCCAAGCCTCCGCTTCCCTCAACAATTCCCTCAACCCCACCCAAACCACCGAATTCGACCTCACCGCCGCCCTCAACCGCGAATTCGCCAACGCCGCCCTCTGCACCCACATCACCGCCGTCAACCAAGCCGAAGTCTCGCTCCTCCACAGCCTCAATCTGCGCCGCAGCTCCCTCCTCGGCACCATCCGCGAACCATCCCCCACCCCGCGCCACTTCACCGCGCGCGACGGCCTGCTGTTCATCGCCTCCATCCACCAAACCGACAGCCCCAACTATGACAGCCTGCACTGGTACGTCACCGAAATCCTGCCCCGCCTGATCACCCTCCTGATCGACCCGCCCAAACTCACCGTAATCGGCTACACCGCCCCCGGCATCGACCTCTCCCCCTTCGCCAGCCGCTACGTCCTGCTCCGTGGCGCCGTCGATGACACCACCGAAGCCTACAACACCCACCGCCTGTTCATCGCCCCCACCCGCTACGCCGCCGGCACCCCCTACAAAATCTACGAAACCGCCGCCCTCGGCCTCCCCGCCATCGCCACCGCCCTCCTGCGCGACCAGCTCGGCTGGACCGAAGGCGTCGAAATCACCACCGCCCCCATCAACGACGCCGACGCCTTCGCCACCGCTATTGCGCGCCTCTACCAATCCGAAGCCCGCTGGAACGCCCAACGCGAAGCCGCCCTCCGCCGCCTCGAAGCCGAAAACGCGCCCGCCCCCTTCAACGCCACCGTCCAATCCATCCTCGCCGACGCTTTTGCCCCCGCCACCCGCCGCGCCAATCTCCAGCTCGTCTCCTAATTTCTCACCCTTGCCGCCCCCATTTCCCGCCGCTACCATTGCTCTCCAGGAGCCCGCCTCGATGAACCAACTCGCCCCGCCATCCGATTATTTCGACCCCGAATACTACCTCGCCACCAACCCGGACGTGCTGGGCGGCATCCGTGACGGCTACTTCCTCGATGGCTACCACCACTACACCCTGCATGGCCGCGCCGAAGGCCGCCTCGCCGTCCCCGCCTTCGATGCGGACTGGTACCTGTCCACCTACCCCATGGCCCGGCTCGATCTCGAACAAGGCCGCGCCCCCACCGCCTGGCACCATTATCTCCGCCTCGGCAAATATCGCGGCTACCTCCCCAACCCCCACGCCCCGCGCCCCGACAATCCCTCCCACCCGCGCGATCGCTTCGGCGGCCTCTGGACCGACCAGCCCGATGCCCGTGACATCATCCTCGGTCGCCTCTCCATCGGCGCCCTCACCGAAGCCACCGCCGCCGCCCTCCTGCACTGGGTCGAGCACGGCTACGTCATCATCAAAAACGCCATTTCGCTCCCCCTCCTGGCCGCCGCCCGCGCCGAGCTTGACCGCGCCTATAACGGCGAAATCGATGGCCTCCTGTTCCAATGCCTCGCCCTCTCCAACGAAAACATCCCCTGGCAACCCGCCATCAACGAAAAACCCGCCAAAGCGCTCGACCTGCACGCCAAATCCGCCATCACCCGCGACCTAATTTTCGCACCCCCCATCATCCAATTCCTCAACCTCATCTTCGAACAAAAACCCCTCGCCTCCCAAAGCCTCGGCTTCCTGCGCGGCTCCGGCCAACCCCCCCACCAAGACACCGCCTACGTCGTCTACTCCCACCCCCGCCGCTTCGCCGCCTCCTGGATCGCCCTGGAAGACGTCAAACCCGGCGCCGGCGAACTCCTCTACTACCCCGGCAGCCATTCCTTCCCGGACTATCTCTACGGCGAGCACCATAAAAGCATCCACGAAGCCCGCCGCACCAACGCCGCCGGCGATAACGCACTCCGCGACCGCGAAGAGTCTCACTCCCACAGCCTCGTCGCCCACGCCAACCACCGTAATCTCTCCGAAAAAACCCTGATCGTGAACGCCGGCGACGCCCTAATCTGGCACGCCGACCTCGCCCATGGCGGCAAACCCATCTCCTCCACCGACACCCGCCGCAGCGTCGTCACCCACTACTGCCCCGCCAACATCGCCCCACTCTCCTTCGAATCCGGCAAATCGAGCCTTGAACCCCACGACACGACCGCCTTTTTCTCTTCCGTGGTGTATTGACCCCAACCCCGCCACGCCCCACCCCGTCATTGCGAACGCAGTGAAGCAATTTTTCTCTCCGCACCCCGCCCACCACCAAAAGCCCGCGAACATAGCCAAGGCCCCAGCGCATGAACGTCAATTCCCCAAGCAATGCGCCTCCGGACTTTCGCGCTGGCCATTGCCGCCGACCCGCCGCCATGGCAAAAACTAGCATGTTCTCAACCACGATCCGTTAGCCCCCCATGCCCACTGATCCGCCCGACTGGCGCACCACGTTTATCGAACTCCGCAACACGGATCAAACGAACAAGGCGTTGGCGTTCCTAGAAACTCAGGCAACGGAAAATCCGCACGACGCGGACCGACAAATTGAACTTGCCAAATATTACGCAAGCCAAAACCGACATGCCGAAGCCTTAACCGTCCTACAACAACTCTCAGGGTCGGATGACTTCCATGCGCGTTTTCGCGCCATGCTCGAAACCGCCGAAATCAAGGCAAATCAAAACGACATTGCAGGTGCCGAAGCCATGCTGGCCTTTGCTCGCGCCGCTGACCATGGCAGCCATTGGCCAATTCTCCGGCTGTCCCAACTTCTTGCCCAAACGGGCCGGGCCGATCAGCGCCAAGCTCTAATCGAGTCAGCCTACGAAACACTCCGCCCCGATGGTCGCGCCGAAATCGCCCGCCACCTCGCCGAATTTCGGGCCTACGACCATTTCAACCAAACCCGGCACCAGCCCGATTGGCGCCCGCGCATGCCCGGTTCCGTCCCCGCCCTGGCCCAAGCCGGGCTGATCATGATGGTCAAAGACGAAGCCGATATCATTACCCAAAATCTCGACCATCACTACGCGCTCGGCTTTCGCACTTTCTGCCTACTCGATAATGGCAGCACCGATGCAACCCCGGATAAAATCCACGCATTCCGCAAAAATCACGCCGACGCATTGGTCCTCGCCGTCAACGATCCAATCGTGGGCTATTACCAATCCGCTAAAATGGATATTTTCCAACAAACGCTCATCCGTTACGCGGCCATCGCCAATATCCATCTCGATTGGATGTTCTTTATCGATGCCGATGAATTCATCGCCTATACCGGTCCGGACAACGCCACCGGCATCGCCGCACTCAACGCCGAACTGACGAACCCAGACGCGCACCTCCTCGTCCTGCATTGGCTCCACGCAGCATCCCACACCGCCATCGAAACCCCGCCCGATTTGTACGACCCCTTCATCCTCCTCAGCAAATTTACCTCTCGTCTGCTGCCCGTTGTGCCAAAAATCGCCTTCCGAACCAATCTCGGCTTGGCCCCGATGATGGGAAATCACTTCGTCGAAAATTTTTCGTCGTCCTTGGCCGCAAGCCGCCCACTAGCCCTCGCTGATTGGTATATGGCCCATTTCCCGCTCCGCTCGCTCGACCATACGCGAAGCAAAGTGATCAACGGCGGCAAAGCCTTCCGCAATTCACAAGGACTCGAAATCCACGGTGGACACTGGCGCGAGCGCTATGCTCTCTACGAGAAACATGGCGATATCATCATCCGACAGTTGCTTGAGCAGCATATTCGGGGGATCCAATGAGAATAAAAAAACGTGCTGGAACGGTGTTTCGTCGCCAATTTCTCGTAATTGAAAGACTCAAGGAAAACTGGGATGAAAAATCCAAACCTCATCGCGGGATTGGCATCGGACTTCGGCGAAAAACTATTTGGATCCGCTAATTATCTGGTCGAACAACGGGGCGCTTGTCGACGCCGCATAGCGCAGTTAACTACGACGAATCGCATTGACTTGCTTGCTATCCATCGGCTAACTTAACAATAGAAAATCAGCCAACATTTGGCCAAATCGTAAAGTGTACATTGGATAAGAAAATGAATGAATTTATCGCCTCAAGAACCGACCCACTAACACGCGCCGCAATTCGCCACGGCTCCGACAAATTTGGCGGCCATATTTACACGCCGATCTACCACCAACTTTTTCAGCATCTCCGTGAGAAGTCAATTCGGATGTTAGAAATCGGAATTGGGGGATATGATTCTCCGAAAGCTGGAGGCGCAAGCTTACGAATGTGGGCAGAATATTTTCCTTATGCAAAGATCATTGGGCTCGATATCGAGGCCAAGAAAATCGATATTTCCCCGCGCGTCAAAATTATTCAAGGCTCACAAATTGACATTGATCTCCTCAAAAAAATTACCGGCGAACATGGGCCGTTTGATATCATTGTAGATGATGGAAGTCATGTTGTGTCGCACATGATAGACAGTTTTATTTGTCTTTACCCGCTTATGGCGTCCTCGGGCATTTATGCTATTGAGGACGTCCAGACCTCCTTCTCGACAAATTCTGGGGGCAACCAGTCTGGAGCGGGCACCATTTTTGATCTAGCGCATCGTGTGGGACTCGCGATGCATATACTGGAAGGATTTATTCCAACAAATCAGGACGAGATTAATTCTTTCGGTAAAATAACTAAATCAATTGCATTATATCGTAATCAGGTAATATTTCATCGGGGAGAAAACACCTACCCATCGAATATAAATCTCGATTTTGAAAATTCTGAAGTGCGATCAGTTTATCAAACAATAATTAATGAATTAGCTTTAAACCCATCTTCGCGAAGTTATTTATCAGTTATTGATATGTTAATTTGGGCGGGGCGTCAGGCCGAAGCGGCGAGGTTTGCAATTGAAGCTTCGAACGCTTATCCAGACGATGAAATTCTTCATAACGAGCTCATACGGATGATGTCGTGGGCAGGTCAAGCCAAAGCACAAGAACTTATTGTTGAAAAAACAACGTTTATCGAACAAAAAAATAATTCAAAGACGTAGAAAATTTTGAAATGGAAAATTCTAATCCTGTAATTTTTTCAATCGCCTCGTGGGGAAATCTCGGGAACCGGATTCTAGAGTTTTTTGCTGCTGCGGCAATCGCATCAAAAATAAATTCCAAAGTATTAATAAATGTCGATCTGCCAGAATGGAATTACGTGTATGACAAAAATTTACACGAATCAATGAAAAACTATAAGGATGAGGTTTTGTATTTGAGTGACAGCGATGTGGTTGATGTAAATACTATCGCGATGAAAATTAATGCGACGGGAAAAAAATATGTTATATTTGAAGGGTATTTTCAACGAATAAATCTATATTGCAATCCGGAATACTATCGGAAGCTGTTTCCGATCGATTCTGCATACCAATCAGAATTTGCAGATGATGAAATCGTCTTGAATATTCGGGCAGGTGAAATCTTAAACGGCGTAAGTTGGTATCCTCTTGTTCCGCCAATTTTCTATAAGAACCTCGTCGACGACACAAATATGAAACCGGTACTGCTGGGTCAATTAGATCGTAATCGATATGTTGACGAGATAGTTGATCTATTACCATCGGCGCGGCTGTTGCCAAGTCAAGGAGCGGTGTCAGATTTTAATCGACTAAGACAAGCAAAGAATATCTGCATCGCGGTCAGTACTTTTTCGTGGGCTTCAGCTTGGTTGTCCAACGCTGATCAAATTCACGTCCCTTTACTGGGGTTCTTGCACCCACATTGTTTTAAGCCAGGCATGCACGGCTTAGGTGGGATAGACTTAGCTCCGACACATGATCCTAGATATCATTTCCATCTCATGCCCCTTATTCACGGGGAGACGATGGATTTATATTTAAACCACGTATCAAATTTAAATCCAATATCAAAAAAAATCTCACACGCCTATGTAGATCAATTAAAACGGCAACAGCCGATACTGAATCGGCATATTCTTGAATTACCCATAGACGAGGAGTGGTATATAAAACAGTATCCAATTGCGGCCTGGGAAATAAGTGAAGGATGGTATCACGACGCATCACACCACTATGCTGAAGTTGGTGTGTTACGAAATTATAACTGGCATAAAGATATATATTTGCCCAGTTCACCAAACATCTCAGAAGGTAAGTCAGCAAACCAGAGCTCAATATCCGCATGGTCAATTGGCGAAACAACACATGAGGATGCTATGCGTGCGCTCGATGGAGATTCAAATAAGGAGTGCGCGTTTCATACAGACGTTGAAGATTTTCCGTGGTGGGTTGTAAATCTTAATGGGTTGCACAATATTGAGTGCGTGAATATTTTTAATCGAGTCAATATCGCCGCTATAAGAACAAGGATCAACCCGTTTGCGCTTGAATTTTCTTTAGACGGAATAGCATGGTCTGAAATTTTTAGAACGCACGAAAATTTTGATTTTGGTGCAGCCGTCAGACCGAATATCCCGTTGCAATGGGTTCGATCCGAATCAGAAGCATTAGCAAAATTTGTTAGGATCCGAGTTTTAAAATCAAAAACGTATTTGCACTTGGCGGCAGTTGAAATATTCGGTGATCCAGTAATCATATAAACTGTAGCTAGAAACTTGGATCTGAAGGATATTCAGCGACGAGCTGTGCGCAAGTATTTTCCCTCTTGCCCACCCCGCCGCCACCATGCCATATTAACGCATGGCCACGAGAACTAACCCTCTTGCGCTGCCGCTGGCGGATCGCCTCACCGTGATCCTCACCATGCTGCGCAAAATCATCGGCGATCAAGGCCCGGCGCTGCGCATCAATCCCGCCCTCAATCTCCTCATCTGGAAACGCGTCGGCTATTTCATCCGCCGCTTCCGCCAAATCGCGACCAATCCCCCCAAACCCCGCCCCCCGCGCCCAAACCGCAGCCCAAGCGCGTCCAAACCCCAAGCCGATCCCAGCTTACTCAAACTCCCCACCCGCCACGCCTGGCTGCCGCGCCTGTTCCCCGGTCACCTCGTCCCCTGCGCCCGGGGGCAGTTCCAAACTTTTCTCACCGAACCGGATATGACCGCGCTGATCGCCGAAACCCCCCAGCTCGGGCGCATCCTCCGCCCCCTCTGCCACATGCTCGGCATCCCGCTCCCCGATAATTTGCGCCGACCAAAAATCCCCCGCCCCAAATCTTTTTCTCCGCCGCGCCCACGCCGGCCCCGGATCAAAAAACCCGCACCCCCCGAACCAACCCTTTACGAATATTTCCTGGCCAAATACCCGCCCCCGGTGCGCCCCATGCTCCCAGGCCACCTCTACAAACCCCTCAACCCCAACAAATATCGCGCCTAACCGGCCTTTCGCGCCTTCGCGCCCAAATCATTCCGGTATCAAAACAAATAAAATCTCAGGCCAGCCCCACCGCCCACAGCGCAAACGCATAAGTCAGCGCCACCTGCTTCAACGCATCAAACCGCCCGGCAGACCCGCCATGCCCGGCCTTCATCTCCATATGCAGCAAAATCGGCTGCGTCCCCGTGCTCGCCGCCCGCAATTTCGCAACGAACTTCGCAGGCTCCCAATACGTCACCCGTGGATCAGAAAGCCCCCCGGTCGCCAAAACCGCCGGATAGGGCAGGGGCCTGATATTGTCATACGGCGAATAAGCCGCAATCGCCTCATACGCCGCCTCATCCACCAGCGGATTGCCCCATTCCGGCCATTCCGGCGGCGTCAACGGCAGCGTGTCGTCAGACATCGTGTTGAGCACATCAACAAACGGCACCGCCGCAATAATCCCCGCCCATAAATCCGGGCGCATGGTCAACACCGCCCCCATCAACAACCCACCCGCCGAACCGCCCAACCCCACAATCCGGCCCGCTTGCGCCATCCCGCGCTTAATCAAATCCTCAGCCACATCAATAAAATCGGTAAAACTAACCGCCTTGCGCGTCCCCCGCGCCGCCAAAAACCAGTTCCACCCCCGCTCAGTACCCCCGCGAATATGCGCAATCACATACACAAACCCCCGATCCACCAAACTCAGCACATTCGCCCGAAATGCCGGATCAGTCGGAATCCCATAAGCCCCATACCCATACAATAAAATCGGCGCCGCCCCATCCGGGCGAACATCCCGCCGATGCAACAACGTCACCGGCACCAACGTCCCATCCCGCGCAACACTTTCGATCCGCGTGGTCACATAATCCGAAGGCTCATGCCCCGAAGGAATTTTCTGCGCCTTCACCAACACCCGCTCACCCCGCGCCATGTCATAATCAAACCATTGCGTCGGCGTGGTCAGCGAAGAATAGCGAAACCGTAGAATCGTGGTGTCAAACTCAAACCCCTCCTCAATCCGCACCACATAAGCCGGCTCATCAAACCCAATCCGCCGCACATCCCCCACCCGCGGCACCAGCAAAATCTCCGTATTGGCATTCACCCGCACCAACACCGCGAGGAAATCCGCAAACGCCACCACATCAACAATAAACCGCCCCGCCTCATGCGCGAGCACATCGCGCCAATGCGCCCGGCCCGGCTGCGCATACGAAGCCTCGACCAGCCGAAAATCATCCGCCTGATCATTGGTGCGAATAATCAGCCTGCCCCCCCAATCCACCGCCTCATACCGCACCCCATCGCGCCGCGCCTCAATCAACACCGGCGCCGCATCCGGAGCATCCCCCGGAATAAACCAAGCCTCGCTGGTTTCCTGATTGCCGCATTGAATAAAAATCGCCCGCCCGGAACTGGCCGCATTCACCCCCAGAAAAAATCCCGGATCCCGCTCCTGATACACCAACTGATCAAAATCACGCCCCACCACCCGCCGCATCACCCGCGTCGGTCGGCCATGATCATCCCGATAAATCCAAAAAATCCGCTGCGAACACGCGGACCAACAAAAATCCCCGGTGCAATCCTCAATCGCTGACCCCACCATCGCCCCGGTGGCAATCTCCATCACCCAAACCCGGTACACCTCCGAGCCTTGCACATCCTCGGCAAACGCAAACAACCGATGATCCGGACTATGCGCCGCCGCGATAATCTTAAAATAATCCTGCCCCACCGCCCGCACATTGGCATCGAGCAAAATCTGCTCCGCTCCCCCCGCCCGCGGCGTGCGTGCATAAATCGGATGTTCCGCTCCAGGCGCATACCGATAATAGTACGACCACGCCCCATCATCCATCGGCGGTGATCGATCATCCGGATCAATCCGCGCTTCCATCTCCGCACGCAGCGTCGCCTGCAACGCAGCCGTCCCGCCGAGCACCGTCTCGGTATAGCCATTCTCCGCGTCGAGATAATCACGAATATCAGCCCGCAGCACCGAAGGGTCGCGCAACACCTTCTGCCAATCCGGGTCTTTCATCCACGCATACTCATCAACCCGCACCCGGCCCAACTGCGTGAGCGTAACCGGCGCGCGCTTCGCCTGCGGTGCGGCACTCATACCGCCGTCCCCCCAACCGTCAGCCCGGATATTTTCAGGGTCGGCTGCCCAACCCCCACCGGCACCCCCTGACCATTCTTGCCGCAAGTGCCGATGCCCGGATCAAGTTCCAAATCCGCACCAATCATCTCAACCTTAGTCAGCGCATCCGGCCCATTGCCAATCAGCGTCGCCCCCTTCAGCGGCGCCCCCACCTTGCCATCCTCAATCAAATACGCCTCGGACGCCGAAAACACGAACTTGCCGGAGGTAATATCCACCTGACCCCCGCCGAAATTCGCCGCATAAATCCCCCGCTTGATCGAGCCGATCATATCCTCCCGGCTCGCCTCGCCCGCGAGCATGATCGTATTGGTCATCCGTGGCATCGGCATATGCGCATAAGATTGCCGGCGGCCATTCCCCGTCGCGCGCATATTCATCAGCCGCGCATTCTGCCGGTCCTGAATATAGCCGGTGAGAATCCCATCCTCGATCAGCACCGTCCGCTGCGTCGGCGTACCCTCATCATCCACACTCAACGAGCCACGCCGATGCGCAATCGTGCCGTCATCAATCACCGTCACGCCCTTGCTGCCGACCCGCGCCCCCATCAACCCGGCAAAGGCGGAGGTTTTCTTACGGTTGAAATCCCCCTCCAACCCATGACCAATCGCCTCATGCAGCAAAATCCCCGGCCAACCGGCGCCAAGCACCACCGGCATCTCCCCCGCCGGCGCTGGAACGCTCTCGAGGTTCAGCGAGGCCTTGCGAATCGCCTCATCCACCGCCGCACGCCAAAAGCCCGGCGCGGTCACACTCGCATAGGTCTCGCGTCCGCCCGCGCCATGACCGCCGCTCTCGCGCCGCCCGCCTTGCTCCATCACCACCGAAACGCTCAACACCACCAGCGGCCTGACATCGGCAACCCGCGAACCATCGGCCCGCAAAATCTCGACCACCTGCCACTCGCCCGACAAACTCGCCGTCACCTGCACCACCCGCCGGTCCTGCGCCCGCGCATAAGCATCAATCTCGGCCAACACATCGGCCCTTGCGGCAAAATCCATCGCCGCAAATGGGTTCTGCGCGGTGTATAACGCCGGCCCATTCCCACCCGGCCCCACCGCGATGCTGCCGCTCTCGCCCGCTCGCGCGTCGCGCAACGTCCCCACCGCCCGGCTCAGGGCCGGCACCGAAATCTCCCCGGCATGGGCGTAAATCGCGCTCTCGCCGGTCACCGCCCGCAGCCCAAACCCCGAACGACTATCGAAACTCGCCATGCGGATGCGGCCATCATCAAAACTGACCACCTCGGATTCGCTATATTCCAGGAACAGTTCCCCATCATCAGCCAGTTCCAGCACCGGCGCGATCAAGCGCGCCGCCTCATGCGGATCAAGGCCGGTGGTGCCGTGAAACAAGCGATCAGCAATCGTCCGTTGGTCAGACATTATTCAGCAGCCTTCATCGTCAATTGTGTTGAAACCGGTCGTGGTGCCGCACCGCGCAGCGCATGGCGGCAGGCGATGCATGCCGCAAGCAGCAGCACCGCCGTCAATTCATGGATATAGCCCAAATCGCCCATACCCGAAACGACCGTGCTCATCCCCAGAATATATTGCAGCGTAATCAGCCCGGCGAGCAGCAAAAACAAATCCCGCACCCGCGGGCCGAGCGGTGCGCGCAGCCCAATCGCCGCCGCGACGATCACCACACCCGCCGTGATCGTCGCGACAACCCGATGCTCGAACTGCACCGTGTGCGGATTGGCAAATAAATTGAGCCATACCGGATGCAGCGCCCAGCCGCGCCGTGGAAAAAAATGTCCGTTCATCAGCGGAAAACTATGATCAACATGCAGCCCGCCGGAGCCCGCCACCAAGGCCCCCAGACCAATCGTGACAATCAATAACCCCACCGACCAACTCAGTAGCGTCCGCAGCCCGGTATAGCCTTCAATCGGCACTGGCTCTGGATGACGCAACGAAAAACCAGTCCACAGCATCGCCGCGAAAATCAGCATCGCCAGCACCAAATGCGGCCCCAAATAGAGCGGGGAAGGGTGCAGTACACCGAACATCCCCTGATAGGTCATCATCCAACCCATCGTCGCCTCGATCGCACCGGCGGCGAACAGGGCGATCAACCACCACCCAAGTTTCGCGCTGATCCACCCCCGCCGCCAAAACACCGCCAGCGGCACCGCAAACACCAGCGCCATCAGCCGTCCCCAGTCACGGTCCAAAATATCGGGCCACGCCAAGGCTTGGAACTGCGCCAAACTCATGCGCGGGTGCAGCGTTTGAAATTGCGCGGTGCGTTGATAAAGCCCGAATAAATGCACCCAAGCCGCGTGGCTTTGCGGGGGCAGAATGCCAAAGAGCGGCTGCCATTGCTGGAGAATGAAACCAGCCCCGATGGTGCGCACATCGCCGCCGCCCATTACCATGCCGAAAATCATCGCTGCAATGATCAACAACCAAGTTCCGACCAGAGATTGCTGGCGGCGCGTGCTCATGCCGCGCGGCGGCCGCGCAGTTCGAAATAGGCCCAGACCGCGGCGGCGAGCAGCAGCACCGCATTGAGCTGATGCACAATGCCAATATCCAGAATTTTCGAAACCAGCGTCGTCACGCCCAGAATATATTGCACGATCAACAACGCGCCCATCACCAAAAACGCATCGCGCGCCCGCGCAGGCAGATCAGCCCGGATCGCGCCCACCACCGCCACCAACACCACCAGCGCCGCGATGGTGCCGATCACCCGATGATCCCATTGGGTGGTCACTTTGCTCAAGAAAAAATTACTCCAAAACGGGTGCAAATGGCCGTAATTGGGCGGAATCCAGCGGCCCTGCATCAACGGGAAGGTGTTATCCACCGTGTAGGCATGGGTGCCCGAGAGAAATGTGCCGGCGACGATAGCCACACAAATCACCACGATCGAGGCAATCGCGAACCAGCGGGCGGTGCGATAGCGTGCCGCCAAGTCCGGCGGAAGACGCGCTGCTTCTGGTTTCAGCACCACCAGACCCGTCGTGAACACCGCAATCGCCAGCGCCGTGGCAAAGCAATAATGGATTGCGAGGCGAAACACCGAAACCTCGGTCAGCCCCGGCTGAAAGCCAGAGCGCACCATCCACCAGCCGATAAAGCCCTGCACCCCGCCCAGTACAAACAAGGTGACCAGCCAAGGGCGCAGCCGCCGCTCCAGCCGCCCGGTCCACCAAAACCAAACCAGCGGCACCCCAAAATCCAGCCCCAATAACCGCCCCCAGAGACGATGGATCCATTCGGGCCAGAAAATCGCCTTGAAGCCGGCCAAATCCATATGATGATTGAGCAGCTTATATTGCGGAATGGTCTTATACAGCGCGAACATCCGCTCCCACGCCGCATGGCTGAGCGGCGGAATCACCCCCGACACTGGCTGCCACGCCATGATCGACAGGCCAGCATTGTCATTCTGCACGTAAGCGCCAATGCCGAACATCTCGACAATCAGCGCAAAACTGACGAACAGCCAGGTCGCGACCAATTTACGATTGGCAGGCGAGGCTGCGATTTCCGCTCTTTCCACCTCGCGACGGGACTGCGCAACGGCTTGCGACGCCATGAACCACCTCAATTTCGGACTATTTTCGCTCACCCCGATTTGCACCCGATTATCGATTTGTAAACCCATCCCACCCCAACCGCGCGTCAATCTTTCGCGCGGGTCCGGCCTGTGGCGCCTAACCGCCCCTCTTGACCTCACGCCGCGCGCGATGCATCTAAATCGGAATGGGCAGCGTAATCGCTGCATCATCGCGTCTGGACCGTCCTGGCTCCAAGGCTTTCCCTCCGTTCTCACCCCGATCCTGTGATCGATCGTCACCGACCCTGTTGCACCAACGATCGCCAATCACGCCCGCATTGCGACCTTTTTCCTGTCTGGAAACCCGATGAATCTCGCTGAATTGAAAATAAAATCCCCCACTGACCTGCTCTCGCTGGCCGAGGAATTGCAAGTCGAAAACGCCTCATCGCTGCGCAAGCAGGACATGATGTTCGCGATCCTCAAAGCCTACGCCGATAATGACCAGGCGATCCATGGCGATGGCACGCTCGAAATCCTGCCCGATGGATTCGGCTTTTTGCGCAGCCCGCAGAGCAATTACCTGCCCGGCCCCGATGATATTTACGTCTCGCCCGCCCAAGTACGCCGCTATGGCCTGCGCACCGGCGATACCGTGGCTGGCGAAATCCGCGCCCCCAAGGAAGGCGAACGCTATTTCTCGCTGCTCAAGCTCGAAACCATCAATTTCGAAGAGCCGGACGCGGTGCGCCACCGGATCAATTTCGACAATCTCACCCCGCTCTACCCAACCGAGCGGCTGCAAATGGAAATCGAATCCGCCGCCTTGCCAGCCAAGGGCGTTCAGAAGGACAATACCGCTCGGGTGATCGATCTGATCGCGCCGATCGGCAAAGGCCAGCGCGCCTTGATCGTGGCGCCGCCACGCACCGGTAAAACCGTGATGCTGCAAAGCATTGCCACCTCGATCTCCACCAACCATCCTGACGCCTTCCTGATCGTGCTGCTGATCGATGAACGGCCCGAGGAAGTGACCGACATGGCCCGCACGGTCAAAGGCGAAGTCGTCGCCTCCACCTTCGATGAACCGGCCACGCGCCACGTGCAGGTGACGGAAATGGTGCTGGAAAAAGCCAAACGCCTGGTTGAGCATAAGCGCGACGTGGTTATTTTGCTTGACAGCATCACCCGCCTCGCCCGCGCGTACAACACCGTCGTCCCTTCATCGGGCAAGGTGCTGACCGGCGGTGTCGATGCCAACGCCCTGCAAAAGCCGAAGCGCTTCTTTGGTGCCGCCCGCAATATCGAAGAAGGCGGCAGCCTCACCATCATCGCCACCGCCCTGATCGATACCGGCTCGCGCATGGATGAAGTGATTTTCGAAGAGTTCAAAGGCACCGGCAATTCCGAAGTGATCCTGGACCGCAAACTCTCCGACAAGCGCACCTTCCCCTCGATCGACATCACCAAATCGGGCACCCGCAAAGAAGAATTGCTGGTCGAAAAAGCCACGCTCTCGAAAATGTGGGTGCTGCGCCGCATCCTCAACCCGATGGGCCCGACAGAGGCGATGGAATTCCTGCTCGATAAGCTCAAATACAGCAAAACCAATAATGACTTTTTCGACGCGATGAACACCTGATTTTTCGCAAAACCTCCCTATCTCTAAGCATCCAACCTCGTAAGGACGACCATGCCCGACCGCCATAGCCCGACCGATTATAAAGTGCGCGACATCACCCTGGCGGAATGGGGTCGCAAAGAAATCAGCATGGCTGAGACCGAAATGCCCGGCCTGATGGCCCTGCGCGAAGAGTTCGGCAAAAGCCAGCCGCTGAAAGGGGCGCGCATCGCCGGCTGCTTGCACATGACCATCCAAACTGCCGTGCTGATCGAAACCCTCACCGCCCTCGGTGCCACCGTGCGTTGGTCGTCATGCAATATTTTCTCAACCCAGGATCACGCCGCCGCCGGTGTTGCCGCCGCAGGCGTGCCGGTGTTTGCCTGGAAAGGCCTCACCGAAGACGAATTCATGTGGTGCATCGAACAAACCGTGCGCGGGCCGGATGGCTGGACGCCGAACATGATCCTCGATGATGGCGGCGATCTGACCAAGCTGATGCACGATAAATATCCCGACATGATGAAGGATATTCGCGGCATCTCCGAAGAAACCACCACCGGCGTCCATCGCTTGCGCGACATGGTCAAAGACGGCTCGCTGCTCTGCCCGGCGATCAATGTTAATGACAGCGTCACCAAATCCAAATTCGATAATCTCTATGGCTGCCGCGAATCCCTGGTGGACGGCATTCGTCGCGGCACCGATGTGATGATGGCCGGCAAAATCGCCGTGGTCGCCGGCTTTGGCGATGTCGGCAAAGGCTCCGCCGCTAGCCTGCGCAATGCCGGCTGCCGCGTGCTGGTCACCGAAATCGACCCGATCTGCGCCCTGCAAGCCGCCATGGAAGGCTACGAGGTCGTCACCATGGATGACGCTGCGCCGCGCGGCGATATTTTCGTCACCGCCACCGGCAATATCGATGTGATCACCGCCGATCATATGCGCGCGATGAAACATCGCGCCATCGTCTGCAATATCGGCCATTTCGATAGCGAAATCCAAATCGAGGCTTTGCGCAATTATCGCTGGGATAACGTCAAACCCCAAGTCGATGAGGTCGAATTCCCCGATGGCAAGCGCTTGATCGTGCTGTCCGAAGGGCGCCTGGTCAATCTCGGCAACGCCACCGGCCACCCCAGCTTCGTGATGTCCGCCAGCTTCACCAACCAAGTGCTCGCCCAAATCGAACTCTGGACCGCACCGCAAGGCAAATATAAAAATCAGCTCTACGTGCTGCCCAAACATCTCGATGAAAAAGTCGCGGCCCTGCATCTCGCCAAGGTCGGCGCCAAACTCACCGCGCTAACTCCCAAACAAGCCGAATATATCGGCGTCGCCGGCTCAGGCCCCTACAAACACGACGAATATCGTTATTAATCCATGATGCACACCAGCGGCTCCATCATCGCCCTCCTCGGCCTCGGCTGCCTGTTCGGCGGCATGGTGTTTTTCGGCACCATCATGACGCCGCTGGTGTTCACCAAATTACCCCCCGAAACCGCTAGCCTGTTCATTCGCGCCACCTTCCCGCGCTACTATCTGTATGTCAGCGTCGCCGCCGCCATCGCCGCGCTCGGCCTCGTGCTCCGCGGCAACCTGCCATTCGCCCTGATCCTCGCCCTCGTCCTGGTGCTCACCCTCTGGCTCTGGCAAGATTGGTTGCCCCACCTCAACAGCCTGCGCGATAGCGGCAACCAAACCGCCTTCGCCCGTGGCCACCGGCTGTCCGTCTGGCTCAATGGCGCCCAGTTGCTCGCCGTGCTGGCCGTGCTGGTCGCCTTGGCGCGGGGCTGGGGGAAAGGGTGAAGGCAAGGCCAGGGCTCTGCCCTGGACCCGCTAAGGGCTGAGCCCTTAGAACCCTTTAGCGTTTTAGGGTTGGGGAGGGCGCGGCATTGGCCCTTCCGCAGCCCGTGCCGGGATCGCCCTCCCCAACCCTAAAACGAATGGATTGCAAAGGCTCAGCCTTTGCCGGGGTTCCAAGGGGCAGCGCCCCTTGGCCTTAACCTTTCCCGTCCACCCCTTGCGCCAACGCCCAAGCGCCGGCTTCGGCGACGATCGGGTCGGCGTCATTGGCGAGCTGTTGGGCGGCGGGCTGGAGGGCGGGGTTTTGGGCGTTACCGATGGCGATGGCGATATTGCGGGCGAGGCGGTTGCGGCCGATGCGTTTGATCGGCGAGCCGGCGAACAGGGTGCGGAAGGCGGCGTCATCGAGGGTGGCGAGGTGCGCGAGGTCTGGGGCGATCAGGTCTGCGCGGGCGGCGAGTTTTTGGGTTTGGGCGGTGGCTGCGAATTTATTCCAGGGGCAGACGGCGAGGCAATCATCGCAGCCATAGATCCGATTACCGATGGCGTGGCGGAATGCGTGTGGGATGGGGCCGGGATGTTCGATGGTGAGGTAGGCGATGCAGCGTGTGGCATCGAGTGTGTAGGGCGTGGGGAAGGCGTTGGTGGGGCAGGCGGTTTGGCAGGCGGTGCAGGAGCCGCAGCGATCGGCGTGTGGCGGATCGGGCGGGAGCGCAAGGGTGGTCATGATTTCACCGAGCAGCAGCCAGGAGCCGTGGGTGCGCGATACGAGGTTGGTATGTTTGCCTTGCCAGCCGAGGCCGGCCTGTTGGGCGAGCGGTTTTTCCATGACCGGCGCGGTATCGACGAACACTTTCACGGTGCCGCCGGCGCGGGCGATCAGGGCCTGGGCGAGATGTTTGAGTTTGCCTTTGATGATGTCGTGATAGTCGCGATTGCGGGCATAGACCGAGATATTGCCCCGATCGGGCAGGCTGAGTGTGGCGAGTGGGTGTTCGGCGGGGGCGTAGGACAGGCCGAGGGAGATGAGGCTAACGGCTTCGGGCCAGAGGGTTTGCGGGTTGGCGCGTTGCGCGGCGCGGCTGGCCATCCAGCCCATGCTGCCGTGATGGTTTTGGGCGAGGAAGTGATTGAGCCGGTCGCGTTCGGTGGCGCTGAGCGTGGCCTTCGTAAAGCCGATGGCATCGAAGCCGAGGCTGCGAGCGCGTTCGGTGAGAAACGCTTTGATCGGGTGTTCAGCCACGGCCGCGATAGGGTGCGGCCCCTTGATCGGGCAGGAAAACGCCGGCGGGTGGCGCGCCGGTTTGCCAGAAAATATCGATGGGCATGCCGCCGCGCGGATACCAATAAGCACCGATGCGCAGCCAGCGCGGGCTGATGGCCTCGATGATACGATTGGCGATCATCATGGTGCAGGCTTCGTGAAAGGCGCCGTGATTGCGAAAGGCGGTGAGAAAGAGTTTGAGCGATTTGCTTTCGACGATCCAGGAATCGGGAATGTAATCGAGCACGATATGGGCGAAATCGGGTTGGCCGGTGATCGGGCAGAGTGAGGTGAATTCGGGTGCGGTGAAGCGGATCACGTAATTTTGCCCGGCGGCGGGGGCGCTGACCCGCTCAAGGATCGCGGCCTCGGGGCTGGTGGGAATCGCGGAATGCTGGCCGAGCGCTTGGAGATTGGCGTAGCGATCATCGGGGGGTGGCGTGGCGTTATCGGTCATCGGTCTGGGTCCATCCGGCGCGGGTTGTGCGCGTATAGGCGGTGAAACGCTGATCGGCGATGGCCTCGCGCGAAGCGCGCATCAGCGATTGATAATAGCTCAGATTATGGGCGGTGAGCAGCACCGGCCCGAGAATTTCGCCACAGCGGAACAAATGATGCAAATAGGCCCGGCTATGGCGGGTGCAGGCGAGGCAGGCGCAGCCAGGATCGAGCGGGCGGTCATCCTCGGCGAAGCGGGCATTGCGCAAATTAAACACCCCGCGCGAGGTGTAGGCGCGTGCGGTGCGCCCGGCGCGGGTGGGCATGACGCAATCGAACATATCGACACCGCGTTCGATGGCGCCGAGCAGATCATCGGGCGTGCCGACACCCATCAGATAGCGGGGCTTGTGCGCGGGCAGATGCGGCACGGTGTGATCGAGGGTTGCGAACATCGCTTCCTGGCCTTCGCCGACGGCAAGGCCGCCAATGGCGTAGCCCTCGAAATCGAGCGCCTGGAGGCTGGTTGCCGATTCGTGGCGTAAATCGTCAAAGACGCTGCCCTGCACGATGCCAAATTGCCCATAGCCGGGGCGGCGCACGAAGGCCGCGCGCGAGCGGGCGGCCCAGCGCATCGATAGGCGCATCGAGGTGGCGGCTTGGGCGTGGGTGGCGGGGAAGGGCGTGCATTCATCGAACGCCATGGTGATGGTGGCATCCAGATCATGCTGGATTGCGGTGGATGATTCCGGCGTGAGGTGATGGGCCGCGCCATCGAGATGCGAGCGGAATGTCACGCCGGTCTCATCGAGTTTGCGTAAACCCGCGAGGGACATCACCTGAAACCCGCCGGAATCGGTCAGAATAATGCCAGGCCAATCCATCAATTTATGCAAACCGCCCAGCCGGGCGACGCGCGCGGCACCGGGGCGCAGCATCAAATGGTAGGTATTGCCGAGCACAATTTCGGTGCCGGTGGCGCGCACCGCATCGGCGGTGAGGGATTTCACCGTGCCGGCGGTGCCCACCGCCATGAAGGCCGGGGTTTGCGCCGTGCCGTGGGCGGTGTGAATTTGCCCGCGCCGGGCGGTGCCGTCGGTCGCGAGCAGCGAGAAGCCGAATACGGTCATGCGCGCTCTAACAGGCAGGCATCGCCATAGGAGTAAAACCGGTAGCCCGAGGCGATGGCGTGGGCGTAGGCCGCGCGGATGCGGTCAAGCCCCGCGAAACCGGCCACCAGCATCAGCAAGGTGGAGCGCGGCAGATGAAAATTGGTCAGCAGCAGATCGGCGGCCTGCATGGCAACGCCGGGATGCAGAAAAATATCGGTCTCACCGGTGAATGGTCTGATCTGCCGCTCCGGCGTCACGGCGGATTCGAGCAAGCGGAGCGAGGTGGTGCCGACCGCAATCACCCGCCCTCCGGCGGCACGGGCGGCATTGATCTGATCGGCGGTGGCGCTGCTGATTTCGCCGTATTCGGCGTGGATTTTATGGGTATCGATCTGCTCGCCGCGCACCGGCAGAAACGTTCCGGCACCGACATGCAAGGTGAGCCGCGCCGTGGCGATGCCGCGTGCGGCGAGCGCATCGAGCAGGGCAGGGGTAAAATGCAGCCCTGCCGTCGGGGCCGCGACGGCGCCGGCGCGGGCCGCGAAAATCGTTTGGTAATCGCTGGCATCTTGCGCCGTCGGGCCGCTGGGCCGGGCGATATAAGGCGGCAGAGCCAAGGCACCGGCCTCGGCGAGGGCGGCATCGAACGCGGCACCGCTGCGGTTAAAGCGCAACTCCGCGCTGCCATCATGCGCAGGCGTGATGATTTCAGCGGTGAAATCAGGCGCACCACGAATGGTCAGACTATCGCCCTGGCGCGCGCGCCGTGCGTTGCGCAGCAGCACCCGCCAAAGTCCGCCCGCGAGGGGCCGATCCAGCGTGATCCCGATGGTCGCATCGCCCCTTGTGGCGGTGAGCTGGGCGGGGATCACTTTGGTATCATTCACCACCAAACAATCGCCGGGGCGCAGCAGGTTTGGCAAATCGCGCACCCGCCAATCGGTTAACGCGGTGGGCCCGACATGCAGCAACCGCGCGGCATCACGCGGGCGGGCTGGCTCGGTCGCGATGGCCTCGGGCGGTAGCGCGTAATCGAAATCCGACAGCAGCAACGGCGAATTAATCCTCAAGATAGGTGGAAATTTCGACAAGGTTACCGTCTGGATCGCGGCAATAGACCGAGCGCATGGCACCCAGCGCGCCCATTTTCACCGCCGGGCCTTCAACCACCTCGACCTGCTGGCTGCGCAAATGCGCGACCACATCTTCCGAGCCGAGGGCGGTGATAAAGCAAATATCCAGCGCGCTGGGCTGCGGCTTGGCGGCGTGCGGTGCCAATTCCGAACCGGCCTGGTGCAAATTGAGCTTTTGCGCGCCAAAGCGTAGCGCGATGCGCCGATCCGCGCCGAATTCTTCGCGCTCCATGCCGAGCACGCGCTCATACCAATCGGCGGTCGCATCGATATTGGCGCAGGTGAGAACCACGTGATCGATCCGGTCAATGGTGAATTTCATTGTTTCAGCCTAAATCCGCAAAGAAATCATTGCCTTTGTCGTCAATGACGATGAAGGCGGGAAAATCCTCGACGGTAATTTTCCATACCGCCTCCATGCCCAATTCCGGATATTCGAGCAGCTCGACATGGCGGATATTTTGCTCGGCCAGCACCGCAGCGGGACCGCCGATGGAGCCAAGATAGAACCCGCCATAGGTTTTGCACGCATCGCGCACCTGCTTGGAGCGATTGCCTTTGGCGAGCATGATCATCGAGCCGCCGGCGGCTTGGAACGCCGCGACATAGCTATCCATCCGCCCCGCCGTGGTCGGCCCGAAGCTGCCGGTGGGCATGCCGGGCGGGGTTTTCGCCGGGCCTGCGTAATAAACCGGATGATTCTTGATATAATCGGGCAAACCCTCGCCGCGATCGAGCCGCTCTTGCAGCTTGGCGTGGGCGATGTCGCGGGCGACGATGATGGTGCCGGTCAGCGCGACCCGGGTTTTGATCGGATGCTGGCTGAGTGTCGCCAAAATCGCGGGCATCGGCTGGTTGAGGTCGATACGCACCACCGGACCGCCCAGATGATCGTCGGTGATCTCAGGCAGATAGCGCGCCGGATCGCGCTCCAGCCGCTCTAAAAACACCCCGTCGGCGGTGATTTTCGCTTTAATCTGCCGATCCGCCGAGCATGACACGCCAATGCCGATCGGCAAGGACGCGCCATGGCGCGGCAGGCGGATCACCCGCACGTCATGGCAGAAATATTTGCCGCCAAACTGCGCGCCAATGCCCAAATTGCGGGTCATCGCCAAAATCTCTTGCTCCAGCGCTAGATCGCGAAACCCATGCCCGGTGCGCGAGCCGCTGGTGGGCAGCGTATCGAGATAATGGGTGGAGGCGAGCTTGACCGTCTTCATCGTCGCTTCGGCCGAGGTGCCGCCAATCACGATGGCCAGATGGTAAGGCGGGCAGGCCGAGGTGCCGAGCGTTTTCACCTTGGCCTCGATGAAGGCGAGCAATTTCGCCGGGTTCAGCACAGCACGGGTTTCTTGGTAGAGAAAGGATTTATTGGCCGATCCACCGCCTTTGGCGACGAACATGAACTCGAACTCTTCGGCATGCGCCTCGCCCGGTGCGGCATAAATATCAAACTGCACCGGCAGATTGGTGCCGGTATTCACCTCGTCATACAGGCTGAGCGGGGCCATTTGCGAATAGCGCAAATTGGTCTCGGTATAGGTGCGCATCACCCCGTGCGATAAAGCGCGTTCTTCATCCCCTTCAACCCAGATGCGCTGGCCCTTTTTGCCAAACACAATGGCGGTGCCCGTATCCTGGCACATCGGCAAAATCCCGCCGGCGGCGATATTGGCGTTTTTCAGAAACGCCATCGCGACATAGCGATCATTTTCCGAGGCTTCGGGATCATCCAAAATCGCCCGCAATTGCTGCAAATGGCTGGGCCGCAGCAGGTGCGAGACATCGTGGAACGCCTCAAAAGCGAGGGCGGAGAGGGTTTCGGGCGCAATTTTGACAACGCGCTTGCCCTCGACGCTGATGGTCGAAACCCCGCTGAGATCAAGCTTGCGCCAGGGTGTGTGATCCGGGCCGAGCGGCAGGAGCGGTTGATAGGGTGTCGCCTCGATGGATTGGGAGATCATATTCATCGCATCGCCTCTGGTCTGGGAATCGGGTCAGAGAGTGGGATCAGGATTTTGGCGGCGTTCGGCGCCGGAACGCATCAAGGCTCACCACCGGGGCCGAACCGGCTTCAGGCGCTTCGCTCGGCTCAACCTCCGGCGCAGAGGGGGGTTCCGGCTCGGACGCCGCGATGGCGGGCGGTGTGACGATAAATTGCAACCCGAATTGCACTTCCGGATCGGCAAAGCCGGTCACCGCCTCTACCGGAATTTCCAGCGTGGAGGGAATCCCGCCGAATGACAGGGTCACCGAAAATCGCTTGGCCGCAAAATCGACCCATAAATCGCGATATTGATGCTGCAGCACAATCGTCATTTCCGTCGGGTAGCGCTCGCGCAACCGATCAGGCACCGTCACGCCGGGATAATCGGTGCGAAACGTCACGTAAAAATGATGGTTCCCGGGCAGACCATGCTGAGCGGCATGATCCAGCGCGGTCAGCACCACGGCGCGTAACGCTTCACTCGCCCAAGCATCATAGGGGAGCAGGCTTTCCATCGGCACATCATCATCTTCCATGCGCTGCCCATAGCCCGAGTGCCGCCTGCGGCCAAGTGTGGCCGCGCAGAGCAGCCAAACGATGACGCCCCGCCGCCCGCTTCCAAACCACGCTCAGCTCAGATCAGTTGGGGCCTCAGGGCGCACCTGGCGCTCGTAATGTTTGTAATATTTCTCGGTCACCAGATCGGTCTGCACCACCACCGCGATATCGGTGGTGTTGAACTGCGCATCGATCACAGCACCGTCACCGACAAACCCGCCCAGGCGCAAATACCCTTTGATCAAGGGCGGCAACTCGCCGAGCACCCGCCGCGTATTGATCGCATCCTTGCCCAGCCGCCGCATATCGACATAGCGAGACGGCAGCGCCCGTGGCCTGATTTCCGGCGGCGCCAGATGATTTTCATGCAAATAGGTCAAATCCGCCGCCAACGCGTCCAAATCGGTGCCGGGCAGGCTGGCGCAGCCAAACATCAGATCAATCTGATGATGAAACACATAGGCCGCGATGCCGCGCCATAATAATTGCATCACCGCGCGCGAGCGATAGGCCGCATCAACGCAAGACCGCCCCAATTCGAGCTTGCGGCCCGGGAATCGCTCCAAGGCCGATAAATCATACTCATCTGCCGAGTAAAACTGCCCCAGCCGCGCCGCCGCTTCCTGACGGATCAACCGATAGGTGCCCACCACGCCGCCTTCGGGCAAATCATGATCGATCACCATTAAGTGATCGGCGATGGCATCGAACCGATCCGAATCGCGCCCGGATTGCTGGGTCGCCGCGTCCGGTGTGGCACCCATCTCATGGTAAAAAACTCGGTAGCGCAGCGTTTGCACCGCATCGAGATCGGCGGCGGATTGCGCGAGGCGCACCCCCAAATTGCCCGAGCGCAACTCCTCAAAACCCTCCGGCGCCCCCGCCGACTCGATCACCGGGGCCATCGCGTCACGCATGGTTGGTTCGACCCCCATGCTTGGTGCCCCCAAGCTTAGCCCCTGGCGGTTCGGGCTTGATCCGGCGACCAAACAGCTCGATTTTCAGCGAAATCAGCTCATAACCATGCCGCGCCGCGAGCCGCCGCATCAAAGCCTCGGTCTCCGGTTCATCAAATTCAATGACCGTGCCGGTCTCTCGATCCACCAGATGAAAATGGTCTCGCTCCCCCGAAGGTTCATAGCGCGCCCGCCGGCTGCCCAGATTGCGCCGCTCCAAAATGCCCGCCTGCTCGAACAGCCGCACCGTGCGATACACCGTCGCCAGCGAAATGCGCGGATCGGTCGCCTGCACCAAACGATGCAATTCATCGACATCCGGATGATCGGTCACGTCAGACAATACCTGCGCAATGACCCGCCGAGGGTGGGTCATTTTCAGCCCATTGGCTACGCATTGACGCTCGATGCGGCTCTCCATCACCGGGCTTGTGAACCATCTCGGCCATGGGGTCCATACCCGGTCATAACGAACCCAGCGCACGCTTCTGGCATAATTAATCTGACTTGGCCGATCCATGGTCTAGCCAAAGCCAAAAAAATGCTTAATTAATAAGTCCAGATTAGAGTTCTGAGCGGTATATGCTCAAATTTTTGGAGTTTCCCATGGCGGCGCGGATCGATACTAAGACGAAATTGCTGAACAGCGCCGAAGAACTCTTTATTGCCAATGGCATCGCCGCCGTCAGCTTCCGCGAGATCAATCGGGCCGCCGGTCAACGCAACGCCTCCGCCCTCCATTATCATTTCTCCAACCGCGAGCGCCTGCTCGAAGCGCTGATCGACCGCCGCATGCCCGCCGTCGATGCCAAGCGGATCGAGCTGATGGCGATTTGCGAAGCCGCACCGCGCGAGGCGCAGATGCGCGCTTTGACCGAGGCGATTGTGCTGCCCCTCGCCCATACGGTGCGGGCCCGCGAAGACCGGCTGAATTGGGTGCAGCTCCACGCCCGCATCTATCAATATGACGAATTTGATTTTGGCCGCTATTTCGCCGATCGCGGCTATACGATGGGCTTGCTGACGGTGCGCCGGGTCTATGGCGATCTGCGCCCGGAATTGCCGCAAATCGTGCGCGATCAGCGGGTGATGTTTGGCGTGCGCATCGCCGTGCACGCGCTGTCAGACTGGCAGCGCGGGGTGATCCCCAAGCAAAGCCTGATCCCGGATGGCGATTTCCCAAGCTTCCTCGGCAATCTGCTCGATATGATCGAGGCCGGCCTCGCGGCCCCCTGTTCCGCCGCCACCCGTGAGCGCTTCGCCGCCCAAGGCTACCGCCACGTCGATGATTTACCGTGAGCCAAACCCAACCCATCCCGCACCCCCCCCAACGCGGCACCCAGCGCGCCACCCAGCGCGGCGCGTATTTCGCCGCGACGATCCTGTCATTGGGCTATCTGCTCGCCTTCGCGGATCGCACCGTGATTTCGCTCCTGGTGGTGCCCATCGAGCATGATCTGCACGTCTCCGATGTGCAAATGGGCTTGCTGCAAGGCACGGCATTTGCCTTGTTTTATGCCGGGTTCGGCCTGCCGATTGCCTGGGCGATTGACCGGCTGCGCCGGAGCACAATCGTCGCGGGCGGGATTCTGGTCTGGAGCGTGATGACTGGCCTGTGCGGGCTGGCCACCGGCTTCGCGCCATTCTTGGCCGCGCGAATCGGCGTCGGTGCCGGGGAGGCCACCATTCTGCCCGGCGCCACCTCGATGATCGCCGATTATTTCCCGCCCACAAAGCGCGGCCGCGTGCTTGGCGTATTTGCCTCGGGCATTTATGTCGGCAGCGCTGCCGCATTGATCATCGGTGGCATTTTGCTCCATTATTTCTCGGCCCATCATCTGCACCTGCCGCTGATCGGTACGGTCGCCGCGTGGCAAAGCGTGTTCTTGGCGATTGCCGCTCCCGGCATTCTGCTCGCCATCGTCGCACTCTGGATGCGCGAGCCGGTGCGCGTCACCCCGCATCGTGCTGACTTTGGTTTTTTCACCGGCTTCACCGAGGCTGGCGGCGCGCTGGTCGTCCATCTGGTCGGCTTTACCGCCATTGCCTTTGCCAGCTACGCCGCCACCGCTTGGCTTCCAGCATTTTTCGTCCGCACCCATGGCTGGACGGTGACGCAAATCGGCCTGCGCTTCGGGTTGGTGGTGCTGGTGATCGGCCCCATCGGCTCCGTGTTCGGCGGCTGGCTCGCGGACCGGCTGGAGCGCGCGGGCCGCAGCGATGGTAAATTTCTGGTGGGCATCATCGCCGGGCTCGGCGTCATCCCCGCCGCCATGCTGGTTGGCTTTGCCCCCGGCGCGGGCCTCGCTTTCGCCGGCGTGGTGCCGGTGATTTTTTTCACCAGCTTCGTCTGGGGCATCGCCCCCGGCGCTTTGCAGGAAATCATTCACGGCGCGGTTTTGGGCCGGGTCACGGCGGTCTATACCGCCATCCTGAATTTAATCGCCCTCGGCCTCGGGCCGCTCAGCGTCGCGGTCGTGGCCGGGCTGCTCCACTCCAATCTTGGCATCGCCATGGCGGTGGTGGCCCCCATCGCCGGGCTGGTCGCCGCCATCGCCTTCGCGCTCGGGCGCGGGCCTTACCGCGCGCGCCGCGCCACGCTGAACGCCATCGTCCAAAACTAATCAAGGGAGCGCCATCATGGACCGTAAACCCGCCTCGCTTGCAACCTTGGCGGCGCATCAGGCGCTGCGCGCAGAATTACCGCCCGAAGATGATCGCGACTTCATCGATGCGCAGCGCGGCCTGATCGCGCCCTTGGATCCCGCCCCGATCATGGGTGCCGGACCCCGCCCGGTATGGGATTTCGCCCGGCTGACCGCAGGGCAGGGGCGTGATGCGCCATGCCCGCCCACGGTCAATCCCAGCCTATGGCGCCAAGCCCAGCTCAATGCCATTGGCGGGCTGTTCGAGGTCTGCCCCGGCATTCATCAGGTGCGCGGGCTTGATTTGTCCAACATCACCTTCATCGAAGGCCAAACCGGGCGCATCGTGGTCGATACGCTGATCTCGCGCGAATGCGCCGAAGCCGCGATTGCGCTGATCAACCTTCATTGCGGCGTCCGGCCCATTTCCGCACTCATCTACACCCATAGCCATGTCGATCATTTCGGCGGCTCCGAAGCGGTGCGCGACCATGCCATCGCTGATTTACCGATCATCGCCCCCGCCGAATTCCTGCATTATGCGGTCTCGGAAAACATCCTCGCCGGCAATGCCATGCGCCGCCGTGCGGCCTATATGTATGGCGCGCTGCTCCCCGCCGATGCGCAAGGCAGCATCGATGCCGGTTTGGGCAAGGCCACCTCGGGCGGGCGCGTCGGTTTGCTGGTGCCCAACCGGATCATCGCGCAGGATGGCGAAACCGCCACCATCGATGGCGTCGATTTCATCTTCCAACTCGCCCCGGAAACCGAAGCCCCGGCGGAGATGATGTTTTTCCTGCCGCAATTCCGCGCACTCGCCATCGCCGATAATGCCTGCGCTGGCCTGCATAATCTCTATACGCTGCGTGGTGCCGAGGTGCGCGATGCGCTGGCCTGGAGCCATGCGCTCGATCAAGCCATCCGCCGGTTCGGCGCGGATACCGAAACGCTGTTCGGCGGCCATCATTGGCCGCGCTTTGGCACTGAGTCGGTGCGCCATTATCTCACCGGCCAGCGCGATATCTATAAATATATCCACGATCAAACCCTGCGCCTGGCCAATCAAGGCTGCACCCCCATCGAAATCGCGGAGGCGCTGCGCTTGCCGCCATCGCTCGCGCGCGAATGGAGCCTGCGCGATTATTACGGCACCGTCGCGCACAATGCGAAGGCGGTCTATCAGCGTTATCTCGGCTGGTTCGATGGCCATCCCGCGCATTTGCATCCGCTGCCGCCCGCCGAGGCCGGACGCCGTTATGTCGATTTCATCGGCGGCGCTGACGCGCTGATGGCCAAAGCCACCGCCGCCTATGAGGCCGGTGAGTATCGCTTCGTCGCCGAGGTGCTCACCCATCTGGTGTTCGCCGATCCCAGCCACCAAGCCGCGCGCCATTTGCAGGCCGATGCGCTGGAACAGCTCGGCTATCAGGCGGAATCTGCCCCCTGGCGCAATTTTTACCTGACCGGCGCTCAGGAATTGCGCACCATCCAAAAACCGGCCATGGGCCGCGCCGCCGCCCCCGGCGGCATGGCCGCGATGCTGCCGGTCGCCGCCATCCTTGACACGCTCGCCGTCTCCCTGAACGGGCCGCGCGCCGATGGGCTGGCCTTCGATTTGCTCTGGCATTTCACCGATGTCAGCGAAACCCACGCCATGCAGATCACCAACAGCGTGCTGCACCATCAAAAATTGGCGGCAGCGGACGCAATACCACAAGCGCAAGCGAGCCTCACCTTGACCCGCGCCGTTCTGCTCGCTTTGTTCGCTGGAGCCGCCGATCTCCCCGGCCTAATCCAATCGAGCGCCCTCCAGATCAGCGGCGACATCCCGGCCCTGCGGCAGTTTTTCACCTTGTTCGACCGGCCCGACGCGCAATTTGGCATCGTGCTGCCCTAACGCCCGCATGCGGCGGTCAGGCGGCAAGCCAAGACTCTGCTTTTTTGTGAACAAAAAAGCAGCAAAAAAAACTTTGTTGATCGGGGTCGGTGCCGGTGCAAATGCCCTTGCCCTGGAACGTGATTGCTTGTCATCAATCACGCTCATGCCTATGTTTATCGATTAATTTCATTAGTTTAGCTCGACTCTGTCGATTCAGTTCAAACCAATATTGATCTAGTTTTCAAAAGTTTTTTGCTGCTTTTTTTCAAAAAAGCAGTCCTTGCTAACCACGCCTTGCTAACCGCGCCGTGCTAACCCCGTGATCAGCCGCCCAGATTGGTATTCGCCCGCATCAGGCGGTGCGAATCACCGCCGCCCGCGCCAGCATCGCCCCCGCATCAATGCCGCGCGCCGCCCCATAAGCGAGCCCGGGTGTTGCAATCCGCGCCGTGCAGAACCAGCCAGCGAGCGGCTCAGGCGCATGGGCGCGCAGCACCGCGACGCTCAGGGCCAGGGCAATCTGCTCAACCACCCGGCGTGCCTGCGGCTCAATATGGGTTGGTGCCGCCAAAGCCGCCTCAATCTCGCCGAGCAGACCATCGAGCGCCGGCTCAAGCCCGGTGGCGGCGACCAATTCCGCACGCAACGCCGCCGCCGATTCGGGCTGGCGGGTGAGTGCGCGGATCACATCGAGGCACATCACATTGCCCGAGCCTTCCCACAGCCCGTTGAGTGGTGCCTCGCGATACAGCCGGGCAATTGGGTTTTCCTCCACAAACCCGTTGCCGCCATGGCATTCCACCGCCTCCGCCACCAAGCCCGGTGCGCGTTTGCAAATGAAATATTTGGCCACCGGCACAATCACCCGCGCCAACGCCTCGCCCTGGTCAATGGCGGCGGCGGCGCGGAGTGAAAGCCAGAGCGCCGCCTCGCTATCGAGCGCCATATCGGCCAGCACCGCCTGCATCATTGGCTGATCGATCAATTTTCGTTGAAACGCGGTGCGTCGGCTGGCATGAAACAAGGCAAGGCTGGTCGCGTGGCGCATCAGCGCCGCCGCACCAATCGCGCATTCCAGCCGGGTCAAATGCGCCATGTCGATGATCGTCGCGATCCCGCGCCCCTCAGCGCCGACCATCACCGCCTCCAAATCGCGAAACTCAACCTCTGAGGACGCGTTCGAGCGATTGCCCATTTTGTCTTTGAGCCGTTGGATCTGCACGCCATTGCGTGCGCCATCATCGCGCCAGCCTTGCGCCAAAAAGCAGGAAATCCCGCTCTCGGTGCGCGCCAAGGTGAGAAACAAATCAGCAATCGGCACCGAGAAAAACCATTTATGCCCGGTCAGCGCGTAGCGCCCGCCGCCGAGCGGGCGCGCAATGGTTTGGGTCTGCCGCAAATCGCTGCCGCCTTGCTTTTCGGTCATCGCCATCGCCACCACCAGCCCGGCTTTTTCCGCCGGCGGCAGCGGGCGCGGATCATAAGCGCTCGACCAGATTTTGGCGCCGAATTGTGCGTGCAAGTCGGGCGCATGCGCCAACGCCCCCTGCGCGGCAAAGGTCATCGCACTCGGGCACATCACGCCCGGCTCGCCCTGACCCCATAAATAAGCCAGCCCCGCCCGGGCTACATGCGCGGCCACCTGACCGGCCTGTTGGTTGCTGGTCCAAGCGAGCGCATGGGTCTCGCTCGCCCGCGCTTGCGTCATTAATTCATGCCAAGCGGGATGAAACAATACTTGGTCAATCCGGTGACCGAACCGGTCATGGGTGCGCAATTCCGGCCCGTAGCGATTGGCCTCATAGGCCCGTTGGCGCATCGCGCCACTGCCGATCAGCGCGCCACAGGCCGCAAGCTTCGGCGCCGCCCACCCTGCGCCGAACGCCTCTATCGCTTCGCTGAGCGCCTGATCCTGCCGATAGGCATTAAAATCGGGCGGTTCGCCCACCTGATTCAACACCTCATGGGTGGCCGCCGCATCGCCGCTCGCGTGATCCATTGTCGTCTCCTCCGCCTGGGCAAAATTTTGCGCGTTCCTTGGCTTCGCACATTATCCCCTGGCGGGTCTTTGCCAAGCGGAAAAATCCGCGTAATAAAATTTTTCACTCCATCCGGCCCGCGTGGCCACCCTCAGGAAGAAGCATGCCAGCCGCCAGGATGATCGCGCCGGTTCGATGGATTATGGCGCCGCTATTCGCCGTCACACTGATCGCCGCCGCCCCTGCGCCGCGCGTGCCGGTCAGCGTGGTCACCCCTCTGCATTATCGCGCCGCAATCCAGCTTTCCGGTCAGGTGGTCGCCGCCCAAAGCACCGTGTTGGCGGCAAGCCGGGCCGGCATGGTCAGCGCCATCCTGTTTCATTCGGGCGAGCGTGTCAGCCAGGGCCAAATCCTGCTGCGCATGAACCAGGCCACCGCCCAAGCCCGCCTCGCTTTGGACCACGCCAAAGCGCAAGAAGCCGCCCAAGTGTTGGCGCGCGATGCCAAATTGCAGGCGATTTCCGGGGTCAGTGCCGCGCAAATCGATGCGGATCGCTCAATCGCCGCGCAAGCCCAAGCCCAATTGGCGCTCGATGCCGCCCAAGCCGCAAAACTCGTGATCACCGCGCCGTTCAGCGGCGTGCTCGGCATCAGGCGCGTCTCGCTCGGTGATTATCTCGCCCCCGGCACTCCCATCGTCACTCTGACCCAAACCAGCCCGTTGCTGGTGCGCTTCGCCGTGCCGCAAACCGAGCTGGCCGGCATCGGCCCTGGCGATCATTTCGCACTTTCACTCCCCGATCGCGCCCGCCCTGGCGCGCCAATGCCGGTGGTGCGCGGCGTGATCACCGCCCTCAGCCCCGCACTCAATGTCACCACCCGTGCCCGCAGCGTCGAAGGGCAAATCATCAACCCGAACCCCGATACTTTGCCCGGTGCCTTTGGCATTGTTCATCTCAAGGTCGGTGCGCCGGTCGCAGCCCTGGCCATCCCCGCCACCGCCTTGAATAACAGCCCGATTGGCACGTTCGTCTATGCGCTGCACACCGCCAAAGGCAGCACCAGCGTGCATGCAATCTATGTGCATGTGCTGGCCACCAGCGGCGCCACCGCGATCATCGGTGCCAATCCGTCGCTCCACCGCATCGTCGCCCTGGGCGGCTTCAAGCTGCGTGATGGCGAAATGATCGACCCGTTTGCCGCCGCCGCCTGATGGATAATAGCGCCACCCTCACCACCCCCCCGCGCCCGGGCCTGTGGGCGCGGCTGTTACAGCACCCGATCCTGGTGCTGCTGGGGGTTTGCGCGCTGGTGTTGTTTGGGCTGGTGTCGCTCGCCACCTTGCCGATCCGCCCCAGCCCGCCAATCCCCGCCAACCGGATCAAAATCAGCACCCATTATCCCGGTGCCGCCGCCTCGGTGGTTAATCGCTTCGTCACTGTGCCCACCGAAGCGAGTGTCGCTGCCGTCGGCGGCATCGCTTATGTGACTGGCTCCAGCCGGCAAGGTGTGTCGCATATTCGCGCCTTCCTCGCCCCCGGCGCTAACCCAAACACCACCTATGCCGAAGTGCTCTCGGCGGTGAATGCCGCCCGTAACGACATCCCCGCCGCCGTCCGCCTGCCCAATGTCGCGCTGATCGGCCGCTCCAACGGCAATCAGGAGCTCAATGTCAATGCCCGCATCGCGCCCGGCATTTCGCGCACCGAAGTCATCCGGTTTTTGCAAACCGACGTAATCCCCCGGCTGGAAACCGTGCCCAATATCGGCCCGGTGCATCTATTTGCGCCCAGCCCCGCGATCAGGGTGGCGATGAACCCGGCGCGGCTGGTGGCTCTCGGCGTCACCGCGCAAGATATTGCCCGCGCCTTGCGCAGCCGCGCCGCGCTCGCCGCTGGCGGCAGCCTGCGCAATCACGCCTCGATCATCACCATCCAAGGCAGCCCGGATCTCGGCTCGCTCGCACGCTTTCGTGCCATCCCAATCACCACGCGCGCGGGCGTCACCATCCCGCTTTCGGCGCTGGCCACGGTTTCGCTCGGCCCACCCAGCCATAGTTTCAAAAACTGGTGGCGCGGCAAACCCTCGGTGTTCCTCGCCGCCGGCGTCGCCCCCGGCGGCAATGTGCTGCAAGTCTCGCGCGATTTTCGCCGGGTGCTGGCCAATATCCGCACCACCTTGCCGCCCGGCCTGCATCTCAACGTCACCTATGACCAATCGATCAGCATCACCCGCAGCCTGCGCGATCTGGCCGCCACCTTGCTGATCACTATCCTCTTGGTGGGCGTGATCGTGCGGCTCTCGCTCGGCACGCTGCGCGCCGCCGCCGCACCCTTCCTCGCCATTCTGCTCTCGCTGCTTGGTGCCGCCATCGTGATGCATCTGCTCGGCGAAAGCCTCAATCTATTCACCATCATCGCCCTGGTGCTCGCCGTCGGCCTGGTGGTCGATGACGCGATTGTGGTGGTCGAGGATATTTTCCGCCGCATCGCCGAGGGCGAAACCCCGCTCGATGCCGCCGCCGCCAGCGTGACACTCCTCGCCCCGGTGCTCGCGGCGATTTCCTCGACCTTGGTGGTCGCGTTCCTGCCCTTGGTGTTTTTGCAAGGCCTGACCGCGGCCTTGTTTCGCCCCTTCGCGCTGGTGTTGATCACCGCTTTTCTATTTTCGCTGCTGATCGCCCTGACCGCCGTGCCGCTGATCGCGCTCTGGGCCGGCGCACGCGAGCACCATTCCACCCGCCCCTCCATCATCGATCGGTTACGCGCGATTTATCTGCGCCTACTCGCCCGCAGCCTGCCGCATCCGGGCTGGGTCGTCAGCATCGCCCTCGGCCTCGCCGTGCTGAGCGGCGTGCTGTACAGCGCCGCACCGCGCAATCTGACCCCCGCCGCCGATGGGCTGTCGGTCAATATTTTCGCCGAAGGGCCTTATGGTGCTTCGATCACCTATCTCACCCAGCAATTCCACACCATCCAAAATGTGCTCGACCGGCTCGAACCCGGCCAGCCCGACTGGATGGTCGCCGATGAAAATTACCACGGCCTGTTTGGCGGCTATAGTTTTGAAAATCCGAGTGAGGCCCGCCACGCCGCGAAAATCCTCGGCACCGCCCTCGCCAAATTGCCCGGCGTGCAGGCCTATGTCACCGAAAATAACGGCCTGCCCGGCCTGAACGGCCTGCCGGTCGATGTGCTGGTGTCCGGCCAAACCCATTACGGCAATTTGCTCAACCTCGCCCAATCGATCATCAATGCCGGCTATGCGAGCGGCAAATTCGATTTTCTGCAAGTCTCGCCAGGATCGGTGCAGCCTGAATACATCATCACCACCCGCACCCGCCTCGCCGCCAATCTCGGCGTCAGCCAAGCCGCCATCGGGGCTGCGATCAGCGATCAACTCTCCGGCGCCTCGCTCGCCCATGTGAGCTTGGGCCACGCCAATCTCGATATCATCGCCACCGGCCCGCGCGCGAGCGACATCGCCGCCCTCGCCGCAACCCCGGTGCGCACCAAGAGCGGTGCCTTGATCCCGCTCGGCGATGTGACGCGCATGCGCCTGCGCGCCCGCCCCAGCGCGATCGGCTCGTGGCAAGGCCTGCCCACCGTCACCATCACCGGCCAGCCGCGCGCAGGCATCGCCCTGTCCGATGCGCTCGCCACCTTGCACCGCGCCTTTTTGCTCCAGCACGCCCCCGGCTCCTCCTTCGGCTATGCCGGCCCCTCTGCTACGTTTCGCCAATCGCAGCGGGCGAATAACATGCTGTTTGCGCTCGGCTTTGCGGGTTTATTTTTCCTGCTCGCCGGCCAGTTCCGCTCGCTGCGCGATCCGTTCGTGGTGATCACCACCGTGCCGCTCGCCAGCCTCGGCCCGCTGATCCTGATCAGCCTCGGCGGGGCCACGCTCAACATCGTCACCGAAATCGCCCTGCTCGCGGTCTGGGGCCTGATCGCCCGGCAAGGGATTTTGTTCGTGCAAATCGCCCATCTCGAAGCGCGTGACAGCGATGATCTGCCCGCCGCGATCTATCGCGCCGCCCAGCTGCGCTTCCGCCCGATCCTGATGATCACGCTCGCCCTGATCGGCGGCGCGGTGCCGCTGATGCTCGCGAACGGCCCGCAAGCGGTGATCCGCTACGATATCGGCGCGGTGCTCGCCACCGGCATGGCCTCGGGCTTCATGCTCTCGCTGTTCGCCGTTCCCGCCATGTATCTTTTACTCCACCGGCGCGCCCGATGATTTTTCGCACCCGCGCCCGCATGTTGCTGATCGCCCTTACAGCCAGCGCTACCCTCACCGGCTGCGCCGTGCCGCTCGCCAAACTACCGCAGCAACCCGTGCCCACCGCCTATCTGCGTGGCACGCCGAGCGTGCGCAGCTCGCTCCGCCAATCTTGGTGGCAGAGTTTCAAAAACCCCGCCCTGAACCGCCTGATCACCGCCGCACAGGTCCATAGCCCCACCATCGCCGCCGCCGAGGCGCTGGTCGCCCGCGCCCGCGCCAACGCGCAAGCCGCCAATGGCGCTTTCCTGCCGCAACTCAGCCTTAACCCGCAGGAATCCCGCCAAGCCTTCCCCACCGGCCCGAACGGCTTTGGCGCCTACACGATTTTCCAAGTCACCGGCACGCTGAGCTATAATCCCGGCCTGTTCGGTGCGCGCTCCAGCGCCTTTCGCAACGGCCAAGCGCGCATCGCCTATCGCCGCGCTGCCGCCGCCGCCGCCCGCCTGACCGTCGCGGACGCGCTGGTCAACGCCGCCATCACCGAGGCCGGCTTGCAGGCGCAAATCGATACGGAGAAAAGTATCGCCGCGAGCGAGCGCCATTTGCTCACCTTGCTCACCGGCGAACGCAGCGCCGGCGCCATTGCCCGCCTGCCCGTGCTCCAGCAGCGCGCCCAACTCCAGGCCACCTTGGCGCAAATCCCTGCCTTGCGCGCCGCCGCCAGCGTCCAGCGCCACACCATCGCCGTGCTCGCCGGCATCCCGCCCGCCCAACTCACCGGCGCCCATTTTCGCCTGCATGATTTTGCCCTGCCGCCCAACCCGCCACTCAGCTTGCCCTCCATTCTGGTCGCGCACCGGCCCGACATCATCGCCGCCCGCGCTCTGGTCAGCGCCGATCACGCCGTCGTCGGCGAGGCGGTCGCCGCCCTTTACCCGAGCCTGAACCTCTCGGCGCAAGGCGGTTATGCCGCCGAAACCCTGAACACGCTGTTTCAGCCCAGCGCCGCGCTCTGGACGCTGGCTGGCTCGCTGCTCGCCCCGGTGTTCGAGGGCGGTGTGCTGCATGCCCATGAGCGCGCGGCCCAAGCCACCCTGGCCGCCGCCCTCGCGCAATATCGCCAAACCGTGCTCACCGCCTTCCAGCAGGTGGCCGATGGGCTGCGCCTGCAGCAAGCCGCCCGCGCCACGGTGGATGATGATCGCGCGAGCGCCCACACCGCCAAAACCGCCTATCGCCTGGCCCGTGCCCAGTTCCGCCTCGGTGCCGTCAGCTACAACACTGTTTTAACAACAGAAATCGCCTGGCAGCAGGCCGTCCTCGCGCAGCGCCAAGCGCAAACCACCCGCCTGCTCGATGCCGCCGCCCTGCGCGCCGCCCTCGCCGGTGCGCCCCCCTGATCCAACCCGTCGGCGATTAGGCAAATCGGTCATTTTGTGCGATAAAAACCCGAATCCCGATCTCTGGAGTGCATCGTTTTTATGACCCAATCCGTGGCGTCCCCTGGCCTGACCCCATCCTCCGATTCCATGGCCGAGCCAACCCCCGACCAAACCCCCGACCAAACCCCCGACCAAGCGTATGACGCCGCCTCGATCAGCGTGCTGCGCGGGCTGGATGCGGTGCGCAAACGCCCCGGCATGTATATCGGCGACACCGATGACGGGTCCGGCCTGCACCATATGGGCACCGAAATCATCGATAACGCGGTCGATGAAGCCCAAGCCGGCTTCGCCACCGAGGTCGAAGTGGTGCTGAACGGCGATGGCTCGATGACGGTCACCGATAATGGCCGTGGCATCCCGGTCGATATCCACCCCGAGGAGGGCATTTCCGCCGCCGAAGTGGTGCTAACCAAGCTGCATGCCGGCGGCAAATTCAACCAGAATTCATACAAAGTCTCCGGCGGCCTGCACGGCGTCGGCGCCGCCGTGGTCAATGCCCTCTCCGAATGGATGGAGGTGCGGATCTGGCGCGATGGTGCGGAATATTTCATCCGCTTCGAGCATGGCGATTCCGTTGCCCCGCTCGCGCGCGTCGGCCAGTCAGACCATGTCAACGGCACCGAAGTCAGCTTCAAACCCTCGGCCGGCACCTTCACCCACACCGAATTCGATTTCGCCATTTTCGAGCGCCGCCTGCGCGAATTGGCGTTCCTCAATTCCGGCCTCGCGATCACCCTGCGCGATGAGCGTCATACGCCGGTGCAGGAGGAAAAATTCCTCTATAAAGGCGGGCTGACCGAGTTTGTGAATTGGCTGGATCGCGCCAAAACCCCGATTTTCGCCCCCCCGATCACCGATTACAAAGCCGATGGTCCCGGCGGCATCCGCGTTGAATTCGCGATGGGCTGGAATGAAACCTATCACGAAACCATGCTCTGCTTCACCAATAATATCGTGCAGCGCGATGGCGGCACCCATCTCGCGGGCTTTCGCACCGCACTGACCCGTGTTCTGTCAAAATTCGCCGAATCCATCAGCAAAAAAGACAATCTCTCGCTGAACGGCGAAGATATGCGCGAAGGGCTCACCGCCGTGCTCTCGGTGAAAGTGCCGGACCCGAAATTCTCCTCGCAAACCAAAGATAAACTGGTTTCCTCCGAAGTTCAGCCGCTCGTGCAAGCCGCCGTCGCCGATGCGCTGGAACATTGGCTGGAAACCCATCCGCGCGAGGGCAAGCTGATTGTGCAAAAAGTGCTCGATGCCGCCGCCGCGCGCGAAGCCGCCCGCAAAGCCCGCGAACTCACACGGCGCAAAGGCGTGCTTGATATTTCCACCCTCCCCGGCAAGCTCGCCGATTGTCAGGAGCGTGACCCCGCCAAATCAGAGATTTTCATCGTCGAGGGCGATTCCGCCGGCGGCTCCGCCAAACAAGGGCGCGATCGTAAAACCCAAGCCATTTTGCCGCTCAAAGGCAAAATCCTCAATGTCGAACGCGCCCGCTTTGACCGCATGTTAGGCTCGGCGGAAATCGGCACGCTGATCACCGCGCTGGGCACCGGCATCGGCCCGGCGGATGCCGATCAAGGCGGCTTTGACATCAGCAAATTGCGCTATCACCGCATCGTCATCATGACCGACGCGGATGTGGATGGTTCGCATATTCGCACACTCCTGCTCACGTTTTTCTTCCGCCAAATGCGCGAATTGATCGAGCGTGGCCATCTCTACATCGCCCAACCGCCGCTCTATCGCGCCAAGCGCGGCAATGAGGAGCGCTACCTCAAGGATGATGACGCGATGGAAGCCTATCTGTTCGAGCGCGCCTTGCACGAAGCGCGGATCGAGGGGATGGATCTCGCCGCCGAATTGCCGTTCCTGCGCGAAGCCGCCCGCCGCATCACCGATCTCGCGCGCGACATGCCGGTGGCCTATATCGAACAAGCCGCCATCGTCGGCCTGCTCGGCGCTGATCCTGCGGCGATGACCGAACAGGCCCCCGCACTCGCCGCCCGGCTCGATGCCATTTCGCTCCCCAATGAACGCGGCTGGATCGTCGCGGTCGATGCTGGCGGCATCGTCATCGCCCGCACTGTGCGCGGCGTCGCCGAGCGTTTCACGCTCGATCTCGCAACCTTGCGCTCAAGCGAAGCGCGCTGGCTGCATGACCGCACGGCCCGCCTGTCCGCCTTGTTCGCCACAGCGCCGGAACTGCGCCAGGGCGACGTGCTGCGCGCCGTGCAAGGCCCGTGCAGCCTGATCGAGGCGTTATTCGCCATCGGGCGCAAAGGCCTCGCCATCCAACGCTTCAAAGGCCTCGGCGAAATGAACCCGGATCAACTCTGGCAAACCACGCTCGACCCGCAATTGCGCCGCCTCCTGCAAGTGCGCATCGGCGACGCCGAGGAAAGCGATCAAATTTTCTCCACCCTGATGGGTGACGTGGTCGAACCAAGGCGCGATTTCATCGTCGGCAACGCCCTCAAAGTCTCGAATCTCGACGTGTAAATTTTGCACCGTCCCCCCGCTTGTCCCCACGCTCGTCCCCGTACCAGCGCCGATCAACGCTGGATCGAGACTTTGCTCCAGGCGCGCTGGGGTGGTGCTAAAATGGTGGTGCATAACGAGATCATCGATTTGTCGACGCTCCCGGCCTGGGTTGTGGACCCGCAGCGCGGCTTGGCAACTTATCGGATCAGCGCCAGCGGTGCCGAATTATTATCGCTCGATGCCCTAACGCCAGGGCAGGGGGTCGGTTCCGCACTGTTAGCAGCCCTCATCACCGCCCTGCGACGCGATGGCGTGCCATCGCTCAGGGTCACCACCACCAACGATAATATCGCCGCGCTGCGCTTTTACCAACGTCGGGGTTTTACGCTCCAATCCCTACGCCCCGGCGCGGTCAATGCCGCACGCGCCCTCAAACCCGAAATTCCGCTGATCGGGCACGATAACATTGCAATCCGCGACGAGATTGATCTTTCGCTCACTCTCGTCTGACCGGCTTAACCGCTGGGATTTCCACCCCTGCAAAACGATAACTGAAAGAGCACAAAAATTTACGTGGGTAGACCGGCTTCGTCATAAAGCTCAGTCTCGGCGATCATCGTCCGCCCGTGCAGTCGAGCACTGCTGCGCATGCTGATTAACCGAAGTCGTTCGAGCATCTCATTGCGATCAACCCGAAACGGCGCGCCGATCTCGATACCGTCGTTAATCGATGCAACGGCACGATCCTGATTTAACCCACTCGCCTCATGCTCAAACTCGCCTACGCCGCGATTTGCTGCCATGTTGTGTGCCTTTCAACTCATTCGCGTTATATCGGTGTTGATCAAATCAGTCGATTACCAATCCCCTCACGACCCCTCCACGCAAGCAAACCCACCCAAATACCCCTCCAGCGCCGCGCGAAACGCGCTAATCCCCTTATACGCCGCGACCGCATCGGGCAGCACCGCCAACGCCGCCCGCAGCGAAGCCGCCGCGCTCGGCACAGCGGCCACCGTGCTCAACCGATGCTGATAGGTGCGGATGGTAAACAATATCGCCCCCGTCTGCGGCAACCGGCTCAGCGTCTGACGCTCAATGCGCATGGTGAGCAGCGCCCCGGCATTCGCCGCCGTGATCGTCTGACGCGGCGCATGATCGGCCTCGGGCTGAAACAAAGCAGCATCATCATGGATCGACCAATTCATCCGCGCAACCAGCCGCCCCGGCTTGAGCAAACCGAGAAACCGATCAACCGGCCCGCTTAACGCCGGCCCATAATCAGGCACCGGCGCATGAATCGCACTGAGCGGTTGGCCGATTTTATCGGCAAGCCGCCAGCGTGAGGGAAAACACAGCACCGCAGCCGCGAGCAGCGGGCAGGGGGCAGGGGCCAGCAAACAAATATCCTCAACCACCAATCGCCCCGCCACCTCCAGCGGATCATGATCGAGCCGATCCAGCGCCCATGTCTCGCCGGTCAAATGATTGGTCAGCACATTGTCGCACCGGCTGAACCACGCCGCACGGTCAGCGCATAAATGCGCAACCAGCACCGCCAGCGCCTCAGCACACATCGCGCCCGAACCAGGTGTGGCCGCCAACACCTCATCGCGCCGCGTTGCCAGCAAAATCCGCCGCTGCGCCATCTGATCCAGATATTGATCGTCAAAAGCCGTGAGCTGATCGAGCGGTCCCGCCATCAAGCCCATCGCCGGCCGGTACGCCCCCGCCTGAAACGGCAGATAAACCGGCGCAGGCGGAAGACCTTCACTCACCCCAATCACTCACCCCAAGCGCATGCGCCGCACCAGCCCCGGCTTTTCGCCCGCCGACACGGGCGGCTTGAGCAACGCCTCGACCGAGGCCCCGCGATGCACATGGCCATCACGGGTGAAATCCTCATGATTTTCCTCAATCGCCGCCAAATCATAGAGATAATTCACCATAATCCCGTAGGATTCCTGATAGCCACGCGGCGTCGGATTGGCCATCCAATTAATCCGCTCCAGCCGCGCCCCATTGCCCAAATGAAATTTCGCGACCGGATCAATCCGCCAATAGGCCGCCTTGCCGGTCAAATAGCGCGCACAAAGCTGTAACAAAATCGGCCGCAGCGCCGTCGCCTCAAGCTGCTCGGCATTCTGCGCGCCCGCCAGTGCCGCCCGCGTCGCCGCTTGCGTCGCCTGTTGCGTGTCGTCGGGCAGAATTTCGGCCAGCACCGCCGCGCCATGCGAGCCTTCCAGCCAGGCGCGAAATCCTGGCACTGGTGACAGGGTGGAGAAATAGCGCAAATTCGGCAATTCGTTGCGCAACTCCTCAACCACTTGCTTAATCAGCAAATTGCCAAACGAAATCCCGCGCAACCCGTCCTGACAATTGGAAATCGAGTAGAAAATCGCGGTGTCCGAAGCCGCCGCCCGCGCACGCTGTGCCGCGTCATCAGCATCGCGATCGAGCAAAGCCGTCACCGATCCGGCCAAGCCGTGCACCAGCGCCACTTCCACGAAAATCAACGGCTCACCCGGCAAGGCCGGATGAAAAAACCCAAAACAGCGCCGGTCGGCAGCCAAGCGGCGGCGCAAATCCTGCCAATCCTGAATTTCATGCACCGCCTCATAGGCGATCAATTTCTCCAAAATCGCTGCCGGTGTTTGCCAATCAATCCGGCGCAATTCCAAAAACCCACGATTAAACCAGGAGGAGAATAAATGCCGTAAATCCGCATCCAGCCGCTTTTGCGCCGGATTGGCGCTCCGCCGCGCCAGCACATCGCGCCGCAGCGCAATCAGCGCCGCCGTGCCGCCGGGTGCCATATTCATCCGCCGCAGCAATTCCTGCCGGGGCGGCTCGGCGGCTTCGGCCAGCAAAAAACTATTCTCCGCATTCGGCGCTTCTAAGTAGCGCGAAGAAGCCGCCCGCAGCGCCGCCGGATCAGGGACAAACCCATCGCCCAAATAGGTGCAGAACGCGCCAAGCTGCTCCGCGCTGAGCGAGGCCAGCACCGCGAGCAATTCCTGCGCAATCGCCGCGCCCGAAGCCTCGCCGCGCTCAGAAATCAACGACGCCGCCAATAATTTGGCATAATCGAGCGGATCAGGCCCGGCACTGCCCGGCACCGCACTCCGGCGCGTGCGCTCGGCAATCGCGGCAAAAACCCCCGCGAGCCATGCGCGCGTGCCCGGCCCGCGCCCTGCCGGAGCAAGATGAGGTCGATCAGGGGGCGAGGACAATGTCATGGCTTTGCTCCGGGCCGGTTCACCCAAAAGCTACCACAACGCGAAATCCAGGCGATAGGGCTATTTTGGCAAGCCCGGCCCTTGCGGCGGGCAATAGCCGAAACTAGCCGGCACGGTGGAAACCAGATGCAAAAATCCGCCAAACGGCCCCATATTCCCCATGGCCTCGAATTTCGGCCCTTTGAAATTCAACCGCCCAAACATCATCGCCGTCATCGGCGAGCCCATATGCAGCCAGTTTTGGGTGGTCGCCCACATCGAATAATCATGGCTATAATCAAGATGTTTGGCCGTCAGCGCCCCGCCATAAATACATTTAGCAAACCCGGCCTGATCCTGGATTTTCAGCTCGATCGGCGCGCTGATTTTGCAAATCGAGTCTGAAATCGTAATGATTTTATAGCCGTGGGCATCAACATTATGCGCCCAACCCCCGGCCAAACCTTTGGTCAATTGCGGGTCATGGTTCCATGCATCGCATAAATGCCCGGCCCATTGCGGTGACATAAACACCGGCTTGCCGGCATCGCCCCCAGCCACGCTGCCGCCCGGCGGCGCAGCCAGGGCCGTGCCGCTCAACAAAGCCAGCAGAACCAAACTATATTTTGATTTCATCATGACAAACGCTCCCGCCTTGGCAACCGGCGCACCGGCTGCGTGGTGAAGGCCCGATCAGCAAAAGGGTGCGGAACCATCCGCACCCTGTCGCCACTATCAGTTTAGAATAATCTCAACCCGCCGGTTTTGCGGCTCGCGCACACCCGGCCCGGTCGGCACCAGCAAATGCGTCTCGCCATAGCCTTTGATCTCGATGTCCTGTTTGGGCACACCATCGGTCACCAGCTTTGCCGCCACCGCATCCGCGCGCCGGAGCGACAATTTCTGGTTATAAGCCACCGTGCCGGAGGTGTCGGTATAGCCATTCACGTGCAACGCCGTCACTTGCGTGCTGCGCGAGGCTTGCGCCGCCTGCCCGATGATTTGATCCGCCCGTGGCGTCAAATTCGCCTTATTCCAGTCAAAAAACACAAGGTAGGTCCGTGCCGGCGCCGGGGCAGGGGTCGCCACCGGCATCGGCGCGGGTGCCACCGGTGCGGGCGGCGGCGGAGCAAAATGGTGCAAGAACCCAATACCCACCGAATTTTCCGACAATTTGACGCTATCAATCCCGCCACCCGGCAGCAGCGGGCTGGTCGCGCCCGAAACACTGTTCTGGAACGCATGGAACACCGTCAGCGTCACATCGTTTTGCGGCGTAAAATGATAGGTCAAACCAGCGGAAACCTGATTTTCCACCACACCCGGCGCCAGAATGTTAAACGTCACATTCTTCGATGTCACCGGATTGTCGGAATGGGCATAACCGGCCCGCAGCGTGAAGCGCGGATCGATTTTATAGGCAACACCGGCCTTATAGACATTGATATTGCGCCAGCCAAAGCCCGGCCCGTTATTCGCCCCGAGCGGCGCCTGATTGCTGCTCTGATTGCCAATCGAGGGCACATCCCCATAGAAAATCCGCTGGAAATCAGCCGCAACCATCAATTGCGGCGTAATCTTATAGGCCGCGCCGACCGAAAAACTCGCCGGCACATCAAAACCACCCGCCCCGGCAAACAGCCCAGCATATTTCTTGAACCGCTCCATATCGGCCTTGGGCGAATAGGTGCCACCCACCGAGAATTGCGGCGTCACCTGCCAAAACACCCCGACTTTCACGCCAATGCCGAGCGAGCCATCGCCACCGCGATTGGTCACCGCCGCCGGATCAGATGAATAACCCTCAAACGGCTGCAACCCATCGGCGGAGAACGTCTGATAAATAATCTGCGGCGAAACCGCGACGGCAAAAGTCGGCGTCACCCGATAAGCAATGCTCGGCGCCACGATCGCCTGCGTGAGATTAACCCCGAGATGACCCGGCCCGCACAGCAAATTGCCCGGCTGCAACTGCCCGGTCTGCGGATTGGGGCATTTCAGCGCCCCACCCGGATAATCGGTGTTCAAGCCGCCATTGCCATAAATGGTCAGCCCAAACGACCATTGATCATTGATATGCGTGTTGAAACCAATGTCCGGGATCAGGAAATTATCATCCTTGCTCACCGATGACCCGTTCAGCCCATACGCATTATCGATCCGGTTGGAACTGCGGATCGGATTGAAAAACGTCCCACCAATCGAGAAGCTCTCACCCGCGAACGCAATACTCGCCGGGTTATTCGCCCCGCCCATTGCGCCGGTCACCACGCCATCCGAGGCGCCGCCCATCGCGACTACTTTCTGCCCATAGCCGGTCTGAAAATAACCCGATGTCGCATGCGCGGTGCCAAACCCGAACCCCATCACCGCGGCCAGCCCGAGCATCAGACGTGTTTTATACCGCATCCCCATTCCTTCCCTAAACGTTTTTCATTCTGACCCAGCAATAAAGATTGCGTGATCCCGTTATATTCGTTCAATGGAACATTTTTCAGCGCCGATCAATAGTTTTTATGCAATTACCCGAATATTTTCATCCAGCCTGCTCTGGCCCCCCAATCTCCTCACGCTTCACCGCCTGCCACGCCGCCTCCATCGCCGCCAAATCCACCATCGCCGGCGCCAGCCCCTGCGCCGCCAAACGCTGCTCCACCGCGCGAAACCGCCGCTCGAACTTCGCATTCGCCCGCGAAAGCGCCGCCTCGCCATCGCAGCCCAGCTTGCGCGCCAAATTCACCATCACGAACAACATATCGCCCAGCTCATCTTCCAGCCGCGCCGGATCAGCGCCCGCCAACTCGGCGCGCAACTCCCGCGTTTCCTCATCCAATTTATCGAGCACGGCGTGCGCGTCCGGCCAATCAAACCCCACCCGCGCCGCCCGTCCGCTCAGTTTCTTCGCGCGGATCAAAGCGGGCAGGGTGCTCGCAATCCCATCGAGCGTCCCGCTCATCGCCTTCCCCGCCCGCTCGCGCTGCTTTTGCGCCTCCCAAGCCGCACTCTGCGCCGCCGCATCGCGCGCCGCCCCCGCGCCAAACACATGCGGATGCCGCCGGATCATCTTATCGGTAATACCCGCCGCCACACCGGCAAAATCAAACCAGCCGCGCTCCTCGGCCAGCCGCGCATGATACACCACCTGCAACAGCAAATCGCCCAACTCATCGCGCAGCGCCTCTGGATCACCGCTCCGAATCGCCTCGGCAACCTCATAGGCTTCCTCCACCGTATAGGGCGCGATGCTGGCAAAATCCTGCTGCAAATCCCACGGGCAGCCGCTCTGCGGGTCGCGCAGCCGCGCCATCACCGTGAGCAACGCCGCCATTATTGGGTCATCCATCACGCCACCCTCACATCAGTTTGATAGCCAAGTTTCAGAAACGCCCCTATATAGGCCAAAACAAGGAGCGAACCATGTTGATCCGCCACCCTCGCGATTGGGATTTGCCCGAATCCGCCGCCACCCCCGAAGCCCTGGCGCTGGATCGCCGCGCCGCCCTCGCCACCATGGGCGGTGCCGCCCTCGGCTTTGGCCTGATCGGCACCGCACAGGCCCAAGCCACCGCGCCCGCTGCGCAATCCTATTCGCCCCACGCCATGCGCTTTGATCCGGGCCGCCCGATCACGCCGGTCAAAGACGCCGAAACCTACAATAATTTCTACGAATTCGGCCTCTCCAAAGACATCTGGCGCGCCGCCCAAAAACTCCCCCTCGAACCCTGGACCATCCGCATCGATGGCCAGGTCGCCAAGCCCTTCACCATCAGCTTCGATGACCTGATGAAAAAGGTCAAAACCGAAACCCGTGTCTATCGCCATCGCTGCGTCGAAGCGTGGTCGCTGGTCGTCCCCTGGCAGGGCTTTGCCCTGAGCGATCTGGTCAAACTCGCCCAACCCACCGCCCGCGCCAAATATCTCAAATTCACCTCACTCGCCGATCATAAAGTCATGCCCGGCCTGAACATCCCGTTCTTCCCCTGGCCCTACCATGAAGGCCTGACCATGGAAGAGGCGATGAATGAACTCGCCTTCGTCGGCACCGGCATGTACCACCAGCCGATGCCCAAACAAGACGGCGCCCCGATCCGCTTGGTGCTCCCTTGGAAATACGGTTTCAAATCCGCCAAATCCCTGGTGCGCATCGAATTCGTGGAATCCCAGCCGAAAACCTTCTGGCAGCAAACCAGCCCGGACATGTACGGCTTTTGGGCCAATGTGAACCCAAAATTCCCCACCCTGCGCTGGAGCCAGGCGCGCGAGCGCGTGATCGGCACCGATCAAGTGATTCCCACCGTTATTTACAATGGCTACGCCAAATATGTCGCCTCGCTCTATGCCGGCATGCCGCAAAACAAAACCCTGTTCATGTGAGCGCGTCTAACTGGGCGTGAAATCCATCGCAATCCCGTTAATGCAATAGCGCAGCCCGCTCGGTCCCGGCCCATCATTGAACACATGGCCGAGATGGCTGCCGCAGCGCGCGCAATGCACCTCGGTGCGCACCATCCCGTGCGAACGATCGATCGTGCTCGCCACACTGCCCGCCACCGGCGCATCAAAACTCGGCCAGCCGGTGCCGCTTTCAAACTTGGTCGCCGTCTCAAACAACCGCGCGCCACACCCGGCACAGGAGAAGGCTCCCGCCCGCTTCTCGCTCAGCAGCGCGCAACTCCCCGGCGCCTCAGTGCCATGCCCGCGCATCACCCGATACTGATCCGCACTCAGCTTCGCCCGCCATTCCGCATCGCTCAATTGAAACGGATAATCCTGCTCAGCCATTTTTTGCTCCTCAATCTTACACCGCCCAATCTTATACCAATTGCAGCGCCCCGCGCCACACGCTATCGCAGAACCATGAGTGCGCCGGAAATCGAACGCCTGATCCAGCTCGTCGGTCGTCTCCCCGGCCTCGGCCCGCGCAGCGCCCGGCGCATTGTGCTGCGCCTGCTGAGCGATAAGGAACAAAGGCTGATCCCCCTGATCCAAGCGATGGCCGACGCCGCCACCAAAATCCAAAATTGCCACATCTGCGGCACCCTCGATGGCACCGACCCCTGCGCCATCTGCACCGACCCCACCCGCGAGCCGATCATCTGCGTGGTGGAGACCGTCGCCGATCTCTGGGCGCTCGAACGCGCGGGCCTGTTTCGCGGACGCTATCACGTGCTCGGCGGCCTGCTCTCGCCCATCGCCGGGCGCGGCCCCGATCAATTGCGCATCACCCCCTTGCTCGCCCGCCTCGCCGAAGCCCCGGAAATCATCCTCGCACTCCCCTCCACCGTCGAAGGCCAGGCCAGCGCCCATTACCTCGCCGAACGCCTCAAACCCATCGGCGTGCGCGTCACCCGCCTCGCCCAAGGAGTGCCCGTCGGCGGCGCCATCGACATCCTCGATGATGGCACCCTCGCCCTCGCTCTATCCGCCCGCCGAGAAGCTTAGAGCGTGATTGCTCCTCATCAATCGCGCCCTAGCCTTGGTTTGCCGATCAATTTCATTGGTTCCGCTCGGATCTGTCGATTCGAGCGAAACCAATATTGATCTAATGACCCTCATCCGTGGCACCGGGCGCGATCTGCGCGTCGATTTCTTCCGGGGCATCGCCCTGTTCTGCATTTTTCTCGACCATATCCCGCACGATACCCTCGCCCGCTTCACCGTGCGCAACCTCGCTCTGAACGATGCCACCGAAATCTTCATCCTGCTCGCAGGCTTCGCCGCCGCCCTGGTCTATGGCCGCAAACTTGATCGCGCGAACCCCCTCTCTGCGGGTGCCGACATGGCCAAGCGCGCCTGGACCCTCTACATCGCCCACATCTTCCTCGCCGTATTGTTCATCGCCCTGGTTTCCGCCCTCGCGGGCCAATTCCACCGCCCGCACTACCTCGCCGCCATCGGCCTGCAAGCCTTCATCGCCAATCCCCTCCGCGCCTCAATCCACCTCGTGCTCCTCACCTACCAACCGGCCTATCTCAACGTCCTGCCCCTCTATGTCGCCATCATGGTCGGCATCGCCCCGTTGCTCATTCTGCTCCGCCACCCCCGCACCCTCCTGCTCAGCAGCCTCGCCCTCTATACCGGCGCCCGCCTGTTCGGCTGGAACCTGCCCACCGCCACCGGCCATGGCTGGTTCTTCAACCCATTCACCTGGCAATTCCTGTTCGTGCTCGGCATGAGCTTCGCCCGCTACGGTCGCCCAAACCTCCCGCCCCGCAGCACCGATGCCCTGGCCATCGCCACCCTCGTCCTCGGCTTCGTCATCCTGCTCACCACCTGGATCGAACCCAGCCTCGCCCGCCACGTTCCCACCCTGATCGCGCCCCTCATCCGCAATATCGACAAATCCGGCCTGCACCCGTACCGCCTCGCCTCCATCCTCGCCCTCGCCTGGCTCGCCGCCCGCTATTTCCGCGCCGATCACCCGATCATGCGCAGTCGCGCCGCCGCCATCTTCATCCTGATCGGCCAATACGGGCTCAGCACCTATTGCGCGAGCATCCTGCTCTCCTTCATTGGCCGCGCCATCCTCGAAACCAATCAGGGCTGGCTCGCCCAACTCTTCGTCAACGCCGCCGGCCTGTCGCTCCTCTGGGCCATCGCCGCCCTCGGTGCCTGGTACAAACTCAAAGACAGCAAACCCAAGGAATCCGCGCCGAATGCCTAATCTGCACCGCGCCACCATCCTGATCCTATCGCTCCTCGCCGCCAGCGTCAGTCCCGGCCTCAGCGCCGCCGCCGCGCCAACCTGCCCGCCATCCCCGCGCCAAACCCTGCATCTGCCGGTGCTCAAAGCCGCCCTCGCCGCACACCGCCCGATCATCATCGCCGCCCTCGGCTCCTCCTCCACCGCCGGCGCCATGGCCAGCGACCCCGCCGATTCCTACCCCGCCGAACTCCAAGATGATCTGACCGAAGCCTTCCCCAGCGCCGAAATCAGCGTCATCAATCGCGGCATCAACGGCGAAGACGCCAAGCGCGAAGACCAACGCATGCAAAGCGACATCCTCTCGCTCCGCCCGCAACTCATCATCTGGCAAGTCGGCGCCAACGCCGCAGCAAGGGGCGAACCCCCCCAAATCTTCACCCGCCTCGTGCGCATCGGCCTGCACCGCCTCAAAGCCTCAGGCGCCGATATCATCCTGATGGATAACCAACGCTCCGATAAACTCCGCCGCCAGCCCGATAACACCCGCATCAACCAAGCCCTCGCCCACCTCGCCCAAGAATACCGCGTCAACCTATTCTCCCGCGACCACCTAATGCGCAGCTGGCCCCACCTCCACCACTTCCTCGCCCCCGACCACATGCACCTCAACGACCAAGGCTACGCCTGCACCGCCCAAGCCCTCGCCACCGCCATCCAAGCCGCGTCGTAACCAAGCAAAAGCCTGCTTTTTGAAAAAAGCAGCAAAAACTTTTCGCTCAATCAGAAGCGCATTCAGCGCCTTATCGAATCGCCTCGCGGCGCATTTGCCGGGGGGGTATATTTGATGACTTTCAAAACCCTGGGATAGCGAAACTGATCCTCGGTCAAATCAAAATAATCAAGAATTGACCGGTAAATCTCCTGCCGATCTGGCTCAGCAATTTGCCCAAACTTCACGCAATGAAACCGCTCCAGCCGCCTATGGATGTAGAATTTCCGCGTCACCGCTTTAAACGGATAAATTTGCTCCGCATCAGCGATCGGACATATATTAAAATGTGCCTCCATAAAGCATTGAAACAAAATTTTTATCGCGCGCTGCCGCCTTTTGTCCTCGGTCCATGACCGCTGATAAGGGATCGATCGCACCGCCAACGGCAGCCGTTCCGCCTCCGCCGCGAATGATGATCCAAAATACCGAATCACCCCCCGCCATAATTGAACCCGCATCCGAACCGGAATCTCATAAAACTTAACATCCGCATGCTCGTTCACCCAATTTATCAGCGGCGAAAAATGCGCACCCTCAATAGTAGGGTATGTCTCAAAGCAATAATTAACAGCCCTGCGCAGCGCTTCAGGCTCCAAATGATCTGAAAATACCATGGAAACATACATCATGATTGTCGAATCACGCGGATCAAGCCGAATATCTTGAACCGGCACCGGCAAAGCACTGATCCTGCCCGCCGCACCCCCCTGAAATTTAGCCAGAAACTCATTGATAATCGTAAGAATTTTCATCTCTGCTCCTCATCGATGAAGACCATCCACCCAACCATCTTTCGGCCACCCCGTGCGCGCGCACAAATCAAAAACGCGCCGATCCGAGAATGACGCGCGAATAGGCTTCATGAGTCGCGCAACCGATCACCCGATGAGCTGCCAACCAAAATCACTAACCACAATCAGTCTTGCACGCTCCCGCCAAATTGGCCACCATCCCCCCAATCTCCAATTCGGACCGCACCATGCCCCCCTCAACACCATCAATCGCTTGACCCCAGCCCCCCAACGCAACCCGCGGATCGATCTCCTCCGAGGTATCGCGATCCTGATGGTGATGGTGCTCCATTTCAGCGATACGTACCAGCCCTGGAGCAGCGGCCCGCTCCACACTCTGCTCGGCGGCGCCGCCGTTTTTGCGCTCATCGGCTGGAGTAATTTTGGCGTGACAATGTTCTTTGTCATTTCGGGCTATCTGATCACCAGCAATTCCCTGGCCCGATACGGCGCGCTGAACCGAATTTCGCTCCGTTCTTTCTACGTCATGCGCTTTTCCAGACTCGAACCCTTATTGCTCATCGCCCTAACCATCATCGTCACCCTCGGCCTCACCGGCTTGGCCCCCTTCAAGCAACCCAACAAACCACTCATCGATGTTGTACTCGGCGCGTGGTCGGTGTTAACCTTCTGGCATAATATTCTGATGCAGCGTCTGGGTTATTTCAATTATTGCCTCAATATCTACTGGTCGCTATCGGTCGAGGATTTATTCTACCTGATCTTCCCGCTGGCCTGCATTCTGCTCCGCAAAACCTGGCTCATCGTTGCCCTGTGCATCATTCTCATCATCATCGGGCCGTATTACCGCGCCCACCATCTGCATAGCGACATCTTCTATCTCTACGCCAATCTCGCCTGTTTCGACGCAATCGCCATCGGCTGCCTCTGCGCCTTGCTCGCCCCACACCTAAAACTCTCCAACCGCGCCGCCCGCGCCCTGCGCATCATCGCCACACTCACACTCATTGAAGTCTGGCTGAACGGCTTTGGCGGAGATCGCAAAATCTACGCCTTCACCCTCCTCGCATTAGCAACGGCCGGAATCATTCTCGGTAGCCTGCCGGAGCCAACACCGCGCTGGACCCGCCAATTCCCCGCACAACCCATCCAATGGCTTGGCCGTCATAGCTACGAGCTTTATTTGTTTCACATCATCATCCTCGCCATCATGCGTGACATCGTGCCCGCCCAATCCATGAGCTATTGGCTGCAACTTCCCTGGCTCGCCCTCTTCCTAACCCTATCAGCCCTCGCCGCCCACCTCACCGCCCGCCATATCGGCGACCCAGCCAACCGCGCATTACGCCATCATCTCACGCCGCCCCAACCGCCTCGTAGGATCGGGTGCGCTTGAGCACCCCACCACCCTTCTGCGTGCCCATCAGCACCAACCCTTCGTGCCCCAATCGTGCGATCACTCGCTACCCTGACGACATCCCCAAACGCCCGTTGCTAAATTTCTGGTTCGAATTTACCTTTAAGCCACGTATACACGTCGAACTGGTCAGAACGGGGAGCCTTGCGCAGTTCTGAAATGATACGTTTTGCACTGGGCAACTCAGGGGTGGTATTCGAAGCGCCGGTATTACAAACCATGCAGACTGGCCGAAGATTCGATATTGTATCGTCGCCACCATGCGATTTGGCTTTGATATGGCCCATATGTAACACAGTGACTTTGCCATTCGCGGGGTTCGGTTCACCGGCGATGGCACCACAACTATAACAAACCGACCCATATAACTCCAAAACTCGCGCCCGCGTCTCTTTTGAAATTGCTCGTTCAGCGGCCTCCTTACGCTCCGCCGAAATCATCAAATACTGACCAGGCTTCAGGTCTGCCCGATCAGAGTGCGACAAAATTTGGTAACCTTGCTCATCGCGAAGCTCGCGCACCCGGCGCGCCCATTCGCTTCGATTATTGGCAATCGGCCGCAATTCATCCCTGTCCATCACCCGGCCGATATTTGCCAGAAAATGAGCTAACAAGCGCCTTTTTGCGCCATCAACCTTTGCCAACGGACTTCTCCCAATTTGTCTCTGCCAAACTATGGCAAATTCGGGAGGGCTTGCCGACTCTAAATCACTGATTTCGCCGGCTTTTACGAGGCTCGCCGTGCCGGGGTCGTCATCACCGCTTTCGGTCGCGCCAAAACCCGTTGAATTTGGGTGGCTACGGCACGAGCAACCGGTGGTGGAAACGCATTGCCAACCTGCCGATAGGCAATCGTCTTTTTGCCCGCAAACTGCCAATCATCGGGAAATCCCTGCAACCGAGCCACCATCCGGACGGTTAAACGGGGCATCCCAACAAAATCAGGATCAGGTGCGGCTTCGCCAATCGAAATACCATTCACCCCAAGTGTCGCCCAAGCCTTGCGCGCACGCGTCGGGCCAAGATCAGGGCCGCCATGCTTTTTCGATCCACCAACAATCGTTGGTGCAATCTCGCTCGCGCGCTCCCGCCAAGCCGGAGCGCCGCGCCAGCCATTCGCCGCCATGAGATCATAGAGCGTCTCGCCAACCGTGGGCGGATTATGGGCAGCAACCGCCGGCCATTCAAAATCACCCATCGCCCCCTTCTTGAGCGCAATAATCACCACACGCGGGCGCAACTGCGGAACTCCAAATTCCGAGGCATTCAGCAATCGCCACTCAGTATCGTAGCCTAACTTCTTCAATTGATCCTTCAAATAAACCCGGTAATCTTCAAACACTGCATCCAAAAATCCACGCACATTCTCAATCATGATGGCCCGCGGGCGGCACTCGTCAACAAGACGCAACGCCTCGGGAAATAAATTCCGCTCATCATTTTCGCCAAGCTGCTTCCCAGCGACTGAAAACGGTGGACAAGGCAACCCGCCGGCCAGCAAATCAATGCCCCGATACGGTCGGGCATCAAAATCAACCAAGCTTCGGCTCAATACATTCCACTCTGACCTATTGAACCGCAAAGTCTTGCAATAATCTTGCTCAATCTCGACAAGCGCCTCATGGCCGAATCCCGCTTGCTCCAGGCCCAGGGCCTGTCCACCAGCGCCAGCACACATCTCAACTGAACTCAGCATACCGCCCCCAACCTTCACCACACGCCGCACAGCATCATAACGCCGTGCCTACCAGATCAATACCGATTCGCACCCACCAAACCCCGTATTTGATGCATGCCCCCACGCTATACCCCCAATCCCTAATAGCCAATTAATTCTTGTGCTAATTTTCCCCTTTCGCACCCACCCCCTCTTATGCCATGTTAGCGAAATGGAGCAGGTCACTAACACCCTCGCACAGAGTCTCGCCGACCGCTTCACCGCGATCGCGCAGATGCTCCGCAAAACCCTCGGCGCCCCCGACTACGCCCGCTTTAATCTCACCCTCAAATGTTGGGGTGGACGGCCCTACGGCATCGGATGTGCCAAGATGGGGTCGGAC